>JABDKL010000178.1 GCA_013002225.1 Winogradskyella sp. | reverse complement strand
AAGCGACTTAGGTGCTGTACCTATTTCAGAACAACAGGCACTCGATGAGTGTGCGGCGGTTCAGCAATAATAAAAACTAATACAAAATACTGATTTAATAAAAAATAGTTATATTGCATCCGTGAGTTATCTAAGACTCAACATAAACACTTAGTAGCATGGATGCATTTTATTAAAGCCGCCTTAGAAATAGGGCGGTTTTTTAATTGTCGTGAAGATCAACAACCTCTAATCGTGCTAAGTTAAATCCCTGTAATGCTTCGTGAAACTTCTTCATAGTGTCCCTCGAACTCGTTACATCATAATAACCATCGTTATCAATATCCTTTCTGTTATTCCCTAATGCAATACACCCGTTTAACTGTCTGGCATAATTAGCCGCATGAAACTTACATTCTGAACGCCCTGGCACATCGTAAATTTCCCAAAGTTTTTTTCTAAATCGTGGCGAATATTCTAACTTAACAGGATACGTTCCAGGAGGTATACAGCTCACCCGGCTTTGATTGTTTCTCCATCCACGTTCTATACACTCACTTTTGAAAATGATGTTTCCAAATTCATCTTTAACATAACAAACTCCTAAAGTCTGGTTTTCGTCCTGCCAATCGCGATTTACTATTATAGTTCTCATATCGTAAGTAATAATTCTGTTTCTTTTCGGTAGATACATTCTTTATGCTATTGACTGTTTAAAAGTTCTTTCATTTGGAATATCTGGTCTGCATTAAGCAAATTAATTGAATCCTGTTTCCTTTGCTTTTCCCTTGAATCAATCTGATCTTTTCTTATTTCTATAAACAATGAATCTCTTAACGCCCTGGAACGTATTGCATCGGTCTTATTTAAAGAATCTAAAATCCTATCTCTTTGCCTGGTTTCAGCATCCGGACTTTCAACTACAAGTTTTTCCGTTTCATATTTCATAGTCCCATTACTAAACATTCGTGTTTCCATCTTTACCCCTAATCCTACTGCAAAAGTTCCGATTGCAATTATTAGACCCCAACCTTTTCCAAAGTCTAAGAATTTCGCCCATGCTGTTTTTTCATTCTTTTTCTCTGTCATTTTTACTGTTTAAATAATATTGTATAATAGCATCAGGCAACTTCTTTAATAAAACCACCACAGCCACTTTAAGACCTCTAAATATGTCTAATGACATATAACTACCGAAGATACCTATAAGCATCGTATAAAGTATCTCCTGGTACTTATCACCTACAAAGTACGCTATTATTCCGAAAGTAATACCAGTTACATAAATAGCAAATACTTCAATCTTATAAATTAGGGGTTTGTGATTTTTCTTTTGTGCTAAATTTTTGTGTGCGATCTGAAGGGTAGATCCAAAAAATGAAGTCGTAGCCGCGACAACCATTAAAACAAGGTCAATAGTTTCGCCACCCGATAAATTTCTGAAAAGGTTAACCACAAACGGAGCTACAAAGATCATATACCATTTATTTTCCACGCCACAGGAATTTTAATTTATCGACAATCGCCAACCATCCCCCCGAACGGAAATCATGAATTAAACTAATAATCCCATAACTGAAAATAAACGTAAAAACTGCTACTAAAGAAAGTCCTAAAATGTTTATGAATACATCTGAATGATTCGCATCATAAGCAAAGAAATAAATCCAGTACGTAGAGAAGTATATTAGCCCTAATTGAACCGACCACTTAATAATATGTTTCCATCTTATAACCATCTTCTTTTGTAAAATAAATACCCCAAAAAAAATGAAGCGGGTAATACTAACATCCAATCCCTTAGTACTTCTGAGAACTGATTTTGTAGAAACTTATCTACAACACTACAAAATATACTAAAAGCAACTCCCACCATAATAGCCGTTGAAAGTCTTGAATTTTTAGTCAACGGAATTAACGCTCCTAAAAACATTATGAGTTCATGTAACCTGTCTTTCAGGTAATAAAAAGGATCAAAATATTCATAGGTAGCCCTTATAGTTTCCTCTGTTGAATCGTCATAAGGAAAATAATACTTTGCTATGTCGGTGTTAAACTGCCACAACAAATAAAATAATATAACTAATACAATTCTAATCATCATCTGGCGGTGGTGGTGGGGGTGGTGGTTTAGG
>JABDKL010000113.1 GCA_013002225.1 Winogradskyella sp. | reverse complement strand
ATTCCTGAGCAAATACTATTGCTGGGTTATCCCTTTTGTCGATCCGTTCCTTTTGAAAGGCCATAAGCAACGCAAAACATCCTATTAGCAAACCAATAATGCTAAAAATAAAAGATAACCGTTTTTTAGTTGTAGCATAAGAAAAGTGATACATAATAAATAGCAAGACAAACAACACAACTCCGCAAATTCCTGTTGTAGCCCATGCATCTGCGCTCATTAATTTTATAAGGTTATTTACAATTCTAGAAAAACCAACTTGCGGCACCCTATCAATAGCGTCAATTGTCATATTTTGTGCATAGGAGAGGTTGTTTTTAATGTCGTCGTCGTGCGGATCTAACTGCAGTGCTTTTTCGTAGTAATAAATACTCGAGGCAACGTTGTTTAGTTTATAATTGGCATTTGCCAGGTTAAAATATAATTCAGCGGAATGAAAATTCGAGTCTAGAATGGACTCATACTTATCTATCGCCTCAGCAAATTTTCCATCATTATATAGACTATTTGCTTCCTCAAAAACCGTATTGCTTTGCGAAAACCCAAAACATCCAAAACACCATATTAAAAGAAAGATAGTTACTCTCATATTATCGTATTTGTTTATCTATTAATGAGATTGTTTTTGCAGCCTTGTCATAATCATTTTGCATGGTCACTTGAGTTAAAGGTGTATACCTAGCTAATTCACAATTTTCTAAAATTGAAATAAACTGAGCATAAACCGTTTCGTCTACACCTTTTTTATTTAAAAGCATTTTGATTTTTTCTTTACTAAAGTCGCTAGTTTCAATGTTCAGCTTTGCTTTTAAATAATTATGTAGGGCTTTTTCTAAAGCTAAGTAAAATGCTTCTTTTTTACCTAAAGCTTTTTTTGCATCACCCAAATACTTCTTAGCTAATCGATCTGCTTTTTTAATGCGCATGCCTTGAACATCTGCATGTCTTTTATCAGTTGTTCTTCTTATTAATATTGCCGTAGGAATTAATAGTAATGGCACTAGCAAGAGCACCCAAAATAACGTTGACTTAAAAAATGATGCTTCATTTATCTCAGACCAGTCAGATGATGTTTTAATAAATACAAATGTATTTTCATTTGGCCTTACATGCTGTTTATTAATTAAGCCTGAATCATTAGACTCATTAGTAGATACAGTTGGCCCATTTAGTACGTCAATTATAATTTCATCAGAAGTAATTCGCTTATAGGATTTTGAGTTAATATCGAAATACGAAAATGAAACAGACGGTATGGGATATTTGCCTTTAAATTGAGGCACTATGGTATAAGTGTCCGAAATACGACCTTGCATACCGTTTAAATTGGTACGTATACTTTCTGCGTGTTCAGGTTCATAAACTTCTAAAGAACTTGGTGTGGTTAATTCGGGAAGTTCAAACAGATTTAAATTGCCTTTTCCTGACACCTCAACTTTTGCTTGAAAGGACTCTGTAGCATCGAGAGCTGTTTTTGTTGTAGTTACCTTAAAATTAAATTCACCTACTGCACCTTTAAAGTCTGACGGCTTTCCTTCTTCAGGTAAGGGTTTAACATTAATTGTTCTATTACCTGCTGTAACTGTTTTTGGTACATTGGTCATTATTGCACGACCAAAAATATCATATCTGCCTGAAGGTATTTCTACATTTATATCTAATACTAAGGGTTCAATATTTAATTTTCCAGACTTTTGGGGGTAAAGTACTGTTTTTCTTAGGACTACAAATCGGTAGTCCTCGCCTTGATAGGTCCCTTTTTGAATATTTAAGCCCTTAACCTCAATGTTCTGACTCCAAAAATCATTAAATCTTGGATTGTCTTTTTCGCGCCAGTTGCTAACACCTGTGTCGGGAGATACATATAATTTATAAACAACGGTTATTGCTTCGTTTAGGTAAGGGTTTGTATTAGAAACTTCTGCTACTAAATGTATGTTTTTAGAAGCGATTTCTGAGGCATCTGGTGGCCCGTTTGGTTTATCGACCGCAGCTGTGACCGTCACTGTTATTGGAAACGTTTTATAGGTTTCGCCAGCGATCTCTATAACGGCTTGTTTTATCGTAAACTTACCTCTAGATTTTGGCGCTAAAAAATAGCTATATGTTTTTTTGTAGGAACGCTTTCCATTTAGCCAGGAATTACTAACAGATGTATTAGGGCCTCCGACAACATTAAAATCACTAAAGCTTGGAGGCACAAAATTGTCGCCATCCTCGTTCATTTCGAAATCAATGCGCAAACGCTCATTGATTCCTAATTTCTCCTTACTGACCTTAGCCTCAAATTTTACTTGAGCAAAAGCAAGGTTTGTCACTAAAAACACTACTATACATGATATATGAAATACACTTCTCATCTTCAATACACTACCAATCTTTCTCAGTTTTTACTTTAGCTCCTTTTTGTTTTTCGGCATTCATTTTTTCCTGAACCTTTTGTTCTTGGTTTTGCATGGCCTCGAGTATATTTTTTATTTGTTGTGGAGACATTTGCCCTGGTTTAGGCTTTGGTTTTTGGTTTTTATCCTGATTTTCTTTATCGCCTTTACCGTCTTCATTCTTATCATCTTTAGGCTTTCCGTTTTCATCTTCCTCCTTCTCACCTTCTTTTTTATCTTTATCGCCTTCGTCTTTTTTATCCTTATTATCTTGGTTTTCGTCTTCCTTTTTTTCTTCGTCTTCTTTATCCTTTTCTTGGTCTTTATCCTTATCGTCTTTATTATCTTCTCCGCCACCGTCTTTTTGTTGTTCTGCGCAGTATTTCGCTAACGCATAGTTGTAACGTGTTTCTTCGTCGTTTGGATTGTTTCTTAATGCATTTTTAAAAGCTTCTACAGCTTCTTTACACTGTTCATTTTGCATTAATATATTTCCAATATTGTGATATGCTTTGTGTTTTTCATCTTTCCCACTGGCATTTTTAACTGCTTCCTGATTTCTATATAAAGCTTCATCTAAGCTACCTTCTTTATAATAAGTGTGTGCTAAATTATAAGCACCAACTGCTGTATTTGGTGCTTCAGATAGGGCTTTGCGGTATGTCATTTCTGCCTCAATAAAATTATCATCTTCGACCAACTCATTCGCTTGATAAACAAGTTCAGTGGCTTTGTTTTGCGCTTTTTTCAATGCCTTATCCTCTTGCTGGGAAAACCCGGAATAAGCCAAAAAGCAAACAATTAATGATATGTAGAATTTCATATGCTTCTTACTTTAAATTAAAAATAGCAAACCCGCCGATCTCTTTGCGTTAAAGAATGTTTAAAAATTTTCATTAAATAAATTCAGTTTTTTAAGCCATGCTGTCTTACGCTCTAAGAAAAAAATGTCAATAAAGAATAGAAAAATTCCCATTGCTAAAAACCATTGAAATTGGTCTTTAAAATCTGCGATCTGCTTAGACTCAAACTCCTTTTTATCCATTTTATCTAGAACATCCTTTATCGATTCTACAACCTCGGCAGTGTTGTTTCCGTTAATATATACGCCATTAGTTTCTTCTGCGATTTCCTTTAAAGTTGTTTCATCTAAACGTGTAATTACGGTCTCTCCAGAATTATCTTTTTTATAATTGAGAACGATTCCGTTACGCTTTATAGGAATTGGACCCCCTTTTGTATCACCAACACCGACGGTTAGAATCCTTATACCAAGATCATTAGCTTCTTCCGCAATATCTAATGCTTCACCCTCATGGTCTTCACCATCAGAGATTATAATGAGTACACGATTGGTTTGTTCTTCATCGTCAAAATAGGTAGTAGCTAACTGTATTGCTTCGTGTATTGCTGTTCCTTGTGAAGACAGCATGTCTGTATTCATATTGCCCAAAAACATTTTTGCCGCTGCATAATCTGTGGTGATTGGCAATTGAGGAAACGCCTTGCCTGCATAGGCAATAATACCAATACGGTCGCTTGCTAAGCTATTGATTATCTCCCTCACTAATTGTTTGGATTTCTCTAAACGGTTGGGAGCAATATCTTCTGCCAACATGCTTTTTGAAACATCTACAGCAAATACAATATCTACGCCTTGACTTCGAACTGTCTCCAGCTTAGTCCCTATTTTAGGGTTAACAAGCGCCAATGACAAACAAGCAAAGGCTCCGCAAAGTACCAGTATTTTTAGCATACTCTTAAAAACAGATTGATTCGGGCTCAACCTTTTTAACAATGCGCTATCTGCAAACTTCCGTTGTACGGATCTTCTCCATATCTGAAGCAAAATAAACATTAAGATAATTACAGGAATTACCAATAGTGTCCAAAACCATATTTTCTCATCTATTCTAAACAAAGCTTCTAAATATTGTATTTTTTAAAATAATTTCGATTAAAAGTAACAATCCTGCCAAAATCACTAGAGGTCTGTATTTTTCATCGTAGTTATAGTATTTTTTTTCTTCGATTTCAGTTTTTTCGAGCTTATTAATTTCGTCATAAATTTCAGCGAGTTTTTTGTTATTGGTAGCTCTAAAGTATTTACCCCCAGTAACTTCTGCAATTTCTTTTAATAGATCCTCATCAATTTCTACTTGTTGCCGTCCATATCTAAAGGTACCATTAGGGTTTATTGCAATTGGAGATAGCGCCATTCCATTAGTTCCTAGACCAATAGTGTAGGTTTTGATACCACTATCAACCGCTAAAGTACTTGCTGTTTTAGGGTCAACTGCTCCGGAGTTATTTACGCCATCTGTAAGTAAAATAATTACTTTGCTTTTTGCTCTGCTATCTTTTAATCTATTTACTGCCGTACCCAAGCCCATGCCAATCGCTGTTCCCCCTTCTATAATTGTATTATATTTTATATCTCTTAAAGATCTGAGAACAATTGCCTTATCTGAAGTTATTGGGGTTTTAGTATAGGCTTCTCCAGCATATTCTACTAAACCGATACGGTCGTTTGGTCTTCCGTCTATAAAATCTGCCGCAACATCTTTTAAGGCTTCCAAACGATTTGGTCTTAAATCCTTAGCCAACATACTTGCAGACACATCAATAGCCATAACTATATCTATACCTCGTGTCGTTTTTGTTTTGGTAGAAACGTCTACAGTTCTGGGTCTAGCTAAAGCAGTTATTAACAACCCCAAGGCAATAATTCGCAGGGCAAAAAGCAAATGTCTAAGTTTAGCCCATACAGCTGAAGTTGATTTAAACCCCTTAACACTTGAAATTTTGAGCTCTGCTGTTTGCCTATTGTGTTTAAATACATACCAAATAATAGCTATTGGTATAAGCAATAAAAGCCAGAAAAATTCTATATTTAAAAATTCTATATTCTCTAACATTAGTTCTCTTTTTCTTGCTCGTTAGAATTTAGTTCTATTGAATTTATTATTCGCTGTTTAATGTCATCTGCATAGGTGTCATTTGCAGGCCACGTTAATACGATTTGTTGTAGGACATTTGCATTAGAGAAATGAAATAGGGCATATTCTGCATTCACTGAATTGTCTGAGTTTACTGTCTTTATATTTAAAGTCCCAAATGTTTTCAATCCTTCTGCTGCATTTGGCGTAATAAATTGCTCTCGCTTTACAGTTATATCTGTCGCACCTTTAGTCTCAAACTCTTGTATTTTAGATTCAGATATTTTTAATAGATCAAATGTTGGATCTTCGGTGTCTTTTGTCTGAGCTTCTTGTTTAGGCATCTTGAGTGTCGTTGTACTCACTGAAACACTAAACACATCACTAAGGCCACCATAAACAAATGTTGTAGTTGTAACTTTATTTTCCGTATCCTCAGGCGGTGGTATATTTTCACGTTTTAAAACACGTGGTGTTTCTATAAATACAGGAGGAAATCCATATGCGCTTTTAATCCAGTCGCCTTCAAGTAACACTTTGCTTTCATGACCCACTATGGTATCTTTAACATAGCCAAAACCGTATTTTATTCCAAAACCAACAAAGGTGGCGACTAACAAGAAAACAGAAATAATAACCGTTAAGATAATTTTTCTCCTTTTCTTTTTTCGTTCCTGCTCTTCTTTATACTGCTGGTCCAGTAATTTTTCTTCTTCTGTAGGTTCAGGAAGGCTTTCTTTTACAACATCAATTTCTTTGGCTATAGTTGCTTTATCCATTTCTGCAAGTGCAGTATCTGGAGCTGATTTAGCAAATTTTACCAAATCGGCACGTCTAAGTATTGCTTCAATATTTTTAATACTGTCTTTAGATAAATCTAATTGGTTACCATCCTTTAAGAGCTCGAGTCTAGAAATAAGTTCACTCGTAGTACTTTCTAGAGCCCTATCATATACTTTTTCATCAAGGTATTTTCGTATAATAAAGGTGAGTTCAGAATAATATTCTTTTACTTCAGATCGTATTAAGTATTGACTTTCATCTAATTTTTTTAAGGCAAGTTGTGCCCGATCATAAGGTGGTAGCAAAGCGATTTCTTCCTCTTCAGTCAAAGGTTTCTTTCTCCATATAAACCAATACAGTAAAAATGCAACTAGTGCTATTGCTAATAGTATAATTATAAGCCATACCCACCAGCTTGTGCTGCTTTTCTCAACTTCAATTATTGGTTTTATATCGTATAATTTTTGCTTTGTTGTATCTACTTGTACAGTCTTTACATCTACCTGAAGTGAATCTGTAAAAAATGATGTGTCACCAATGACAATCTTTTGTCTTGGAACGCTGTAGGAACCGGAGTCGAATTGTGTTAACTTATAAATTCTGGATAATAGATATTTACGATCTTTTTTTGTTGTATCGATCTTTAAGGCTTCAACAAGTTCGAGTGGAAGATAGGTTTGCCCTTCAGGAAAAACAACTACATCGGCAGAATCTGCTTCAACGCTGATTTTATAGTTAATTTGTTCACCAATTCTAATTTTTGTAGTATCAGCTTCGGATTTTACTTGTGAAAACGACAAAAAGGAAAACACTATAAAAATAAGAGAAAATTGAAAATTCCTTCTATTTAAGTTATCCCATTTTATATTTTGTACGCCTAAATTCTTCATTTATATTATCCTCTTCTTTTAAAATAGCCTAGTAATTTCTTTACGTAACTTTCATCCACTCTGCAATCAATGGTACCTGATCCTGATTTGGCAAAACTATCTTTAAAATAATCTACTTTATCCCTGTAAAACTTAGAGTAATTGTCTCTTACTTTTTTTGACGCTGTATTAACCAAAAGTAATTCGCCGGTTTCTTCATCTTCCATCTGTACCATCCCAATATTTGGAATTTCCTCTTCATGTTTATCGTAAACCCTTATTCCTGTGATATCGTGCTTACCTGCAGCTATTTTAAGATTCTGTTTATAATCGCCTGCTATAAAATCAGAAAGTAAAAAAACAATGACCTTCTTTTTCATTACGTTAGATAAAAACTTAATAGCTTCGGCTATATTAGTGTTTTTACTCTTTGGCTTAAACTCTAATAATTCTCTAATAATCCTTAATACGTGAGAACGCCCTTTTTTTGGTGGTATGTATAGTTCTATTTCATCAGAAAATAGAATTAATCCTATTTTGTCGTTATTCTGAGTTGCCGAAAATGCCAACGTAGCTGCTATTTCAGTGACAATTTCGTCCTTAAATTGATTTTTTGTACCGAATAATTTACTCCCGGAAACATCTGCCATTAACATCATTGTTAATTCCCGTTCTTCCTCGAAGACTTTTATGTATGGCTCGTTATAACGTGCGGTAACATTCCAGTCTATGTTTCGGACATCGTCACCGTATTGGTATTGGCGAACTTCAGAAAAAGTCATACCGCGGCCTTTGAAGGTCGAATGGTATTCACCGCCAAATATATGATCAGACAAACGACGTGTCTTAATCTCAATTTTTCGTACTTTCTTTAGAAGTTCTTTAGTATCCATTGTTAAATTTTAGATTGAAGATAGTTGATGAACGATTTTAATAATCGTGTTTCGTTATTCTAAAATCTTAAATTTTAAGGCACTTCAATCTCGTTAACGATTTTGTTGATGATGTCTTCTGAGGTAACATTTTCGGCTTCTGCTTCATAGGTAATTCCTATTCTGTGTCGCAATACGTCGTGTACAACAGCACGCACATCCTCTGGAATTACATAACCTCTTCTCTTAATAAAGGCATAGCATTTTGCAGCAGTTGCCAAATTAATACTACCACGCGGTGAAGCACCAAATGAAATTAAAGCTTTTAGATCACCCAATTTATATTTCTCTGGATAACGAGTAGCAAAAATTATGTCGAGTATATATTTTTCTATTTTTTCATCCATGTACACCTCTCTTACAGCTTCTTGAGCACTTAAAATCTGAGCTATAGACACTACAGGATTTACCTTGTCATATGTCCCTCTTAAATTGGCACGCACTATAAGTTGTTCTTCATCTAGCTTAGGATAGTCAATAACTGTTTTGAGCATAAAACGGTCTACTTGAGCTTCTGGCAATGGGTAAGTCCCTTCTTGTTCTACAGGGTTTTGTGTTGCCATAACTAAAAATGGCTTATCCAGTACAAAGGTTTCATCGCCAATAGTAACCTGCTTTTCCTGCATGGCTTCTAACAAAGCCGATTGAACTTTGGCTGGTGCCCTGTTTATCTCATCGGCCAGAACAAAATTTGCGAATATCGGTCCCTTCTTTATTGAAAAATCATTCTCTTTAATATTGTAAATTAAGGTACCTACTACATCTGCTGGCAACAAATCTGGCGTAAACTGGATTCTACTGAAACTTGCATCTATGGCCTTAGAAAGCGTATTAATAGCTAAGGTTTTTGCTAAACCGGGAACACCTTCTAGCAGAATATGACCTTGACCAAGCAAGCCAATTAATAAACGTTCTACCATATGCTTCTGGCCAACAATGACCTTGTTCATTTCTAAGGTAAGTAAGTCTACAAAAGCACTTTCTTTTTCTATCTTTTCATTAATTGATTTAATATCAATTGTACTCGTTTCCTCCATAGTATATCGGGTTATTCAAACAAATTCGTAATTGTAAATTATCGAAGGTGCAAATTGTTAAAATTATTCCTGGTTTGCTGTTAACAATTGGTTAAAAATAATCACAAAAAATTGATAACTAATTAGAAACATTTTTAATGCTTCAAATAGATTACCTATTTTTATAATTGTTATTGCTACTAACTTAATTTAATACCATTGAAATATTCAAAAATTATCGCAGGCACCATGACATGGGGAGCATGGGGAAAACAGTTTTCACAAAAAGAAATGGAGACCATAATACATCACTGTATGGCAAACGGGATTACGACTTTTGACCATGCTGATATTTACGGAGCTTACACAACTGAAAAAGAATTTGGAACTGCTTTTAAAGACTCAGGAATTAATCGTGATGACATCCAGTTGATTTCAAAATGCGGCATTCAGTATGTGTGTGATAATAGAACAAACGAAGTAAAACATTACAACTACAGTAAAGACTATATCATCTGGTCTGTTGAAGAATCCTTGAGGCATCTTCATACAGACTATCTCGATTTATTACTACTGCATAGACCTAGCCCTCTTATGGTGGCTGAAGACATTGCCGAAGCGATTACGATTTTAAAAAAAGCTGGGAAAATCAGAGACTTTGGCGTGTCTAATTTCACACCCTCTCAGATGGAAATGATTGGACTGCGAATAGATATAGACGTTAATCAATTAGAGTTTTCACTAACCTCACATTCTGCCATGCATGATGGCACTTTAGATTATATGAAAACCTGTGGTATAAAACCAATGTCCTGGTCTCCTTTAGGCACCGTTTTTAAAAATGACAATGAACAAACCAGGCGCATCCATAAACAGCTTGGTGTTTTTATGGAAAAATATAATGCTACTGAAGATCAATTATTATTAGCATGGATTTTAAAACATCCATCAGGGATACACCCTGTGGTTGGCACTACTAATAAAAAGCGCTTGACCCAAGCTGTGGACGCCACAAAAATTTCACTGGACCTAGAAGACTGGTTTGCCGTACTGGTCGCAAGCCAAGGCCACAAGGTGCCTTGAAAAGTTGGCGGTCACTGTGAATAAAAAAAATCGTTTCAAATTCATGCGCTACCCAAGTATTGATTCTAGTTTAATTTTATAATAAAATGCATTAGCAAAACAACATGAAGAAAACAGCATTAATTACAGGTGCCACTAGCGGTATCGGAAAAGCAACAGCAGAGGAGTTTGCTAAACATGGTATTCATTTAGTGCTTTGTGGCAGAAGACAAGAACGGTTAGATGCGTTAAGAAAAGAGCTTTCAAAACAGGTCAATGTCTACACCCTAAAATTTGATGTTCGGGACAGGTCCAAGACACTTGAAGCGATAGAAACTTTACCAACAGAATTTAAGCAGATTGATATTTTAATAAATAACGCTGGTAATGCACATGGCTTAGACCCAGTTCAAAACGGAAATTTAGATGACTGGGACGCCATGATGGACATTAATGTAAAGGGATTACTTTACGTAAGCAAAGCCATTATTCCTGGGATGACAGAACGCGAATCGGGCCATATAATTAATATTGGCTCGTCTGCAGGAAAAGAAGTATATCCTAAGGGAAATGTTTATTGTGCCAGTAAACATGCCGTTTTAGCAATTACTGAAGGCATGCGAATAGACCTTAACCCTTTTGGAATAAAGGTTAGCGCCATTAATCCTGGCTTGGTAGAAACCGAATTTTCGCAAGTAAGATTCAAAGGAAGTGCCTCCGCAAATAATGTTTATAAAGGATATAAAGCATTACAGGCACAGGATGTGGCAGAGGTTATATATTTCGCAGTGTCCAGACCTGCGCATGTAAATTTAGCAGATGTACTAATGTTTTGTACCGCTCAGGCCAGTTCCACTATTGTAAATAAAACAATTTAATGAGGCATCTGTTTTCGCAGAAAGCACCACTATGATTAATAAACGTCTACTCATAAAAAACCTATTGGCTCATAATGATGAGAATAGTTTTTATGATAAAAAGCGAAAAATAGATATTGGATTTAAAGAAGGTAAAGCTAAATTTTTAAAACATATCTGTGCCTTGTCCAACAGTAATCCAAAAAACAACTCCTATATAGTAATTGGCGTAGACGATGAAGACAATAAAATAATTGGGGTAGATTTTTTTGATGATAGTAAAATACAAAATCTAATTAACGCCTACCTTTCTAACCCTCCGTTAGTGCAATATGAGAATATTCCATTTCCTCATCTACAGGATGATAAAGTCGTTGGTCTGGTAACGATTAGGCCCAATGATGACATTACATCACTTAGAAAAAATATTTGGAAATATTATGGCGGCTCAGTCTTTTTTAGAGACGGAAGCATAAGTATGCCTAAGGTTTTTGATATTGAAATAAAAGATGTTAATTCTAAAATTGTTGCGGCAATTGAAAATCATGCGCAAAATAATATTCAATTAACCCTAGATGGTGTTTTTGATTTTTTGAAGATGCGCAAAGATTTTAATCCACAGTACAAAGTGTTTAAAGAGTATTTTGTACTGTGTTGGTCTGGAGATAAAAAACAGGTAAAGGAGGAGGTGTTTTTTTCGAGAGTTGATATAGAATTAATCAATGAGCAGGTGCGTTTGTTTTATTCTGCATTAGACGAGGTTGCTATTAGCTATACAGAACAATCATTTACTATTATTGAATATGTAAGACTTGGATTTCAAAACCGATTTAAATATTACAAATTGGAAGAAACCACAATTCATTTTAATGATAATGCCAACTATTCTATTGATGCGAACCTGGTATTTAAACCTCCAGAGTTTGATAAAAAGGTACTGCATCACATTTACAATACCAATAATTCAATTTTAGAAAAATTAGAGAAAGGACTTTCTCTAACCAAGAATGACGAACTAGATCTGAATAATCTGGCTGCAAGTTACCTTATCTGCTATCTCAATGGCTTTGAAGATGCGTTATTGAAACTCGAATACGCTAAACCTTACATGAAAAAATCTAACAGTCAATTATATCTTTCATATAAAGAGACCATTCGTATTTTAAGAAAAGTAAAATATAATTAAACCAGCAAATGAGAATAGCTTAATCTAATTTTTTTGCAGATTGTCGGGCGCATTTTTTAAAAATGACCGTTAATACATTTTTATCTGTCTTTTATCAAAAAAATTGACGACTAGTACATTTTATACGCATCTTTATAATGCTATTAATCAATTATATAACCTTGTTTCACACAGTTAATTACTGCATCTGAGACAAGGTTTTTTTATTTATATAAACTGAAGTGGTTTATGTCCAGAGGTCATAATTCCATTGGTAGGAACATTCATCCAGTTGTTTAATAATGTTGCATAAATAGATCTAAAATCAACTTCAAATTTTAAATCACCATTCTCGTCTAAATCTTTTAAACTGGCAAGATCATTATAAATACCTGCTTTTTTTAGATGTTGCCCAATAACAAAAACATTATTAGCAGAACCATGGTCTGTTCCATTAGCAGCATTTTGCATTACACGTCTTCCAAATTCAGAAAACGTTAAAATTAAGGTATCCTTAAACATATCATTTTGCTTAAGGTCTTTTACAAATGCAGCGATACTATCTGCATATACTGATAATAAACGGTTTTGTTTGTTTATTTGATTAGCATGTGTATCGAAACCACCCAATGAGGTATAGAAAACTTTAGTATCTAAACCTGAGACTATAAACTGGGCCACATTTCTAAGCTGTTTAGCAAAACCATTTTGTGGATATTCCTGTTGAGAAAACTGCACCTTAGTAGTTTCGTAAATATAGGTTGCCGACGATTTTGCGTCAATCATCGTTTGGTACAGATAACCCAAATTGTGCTCACTTAAATGGGCATCGTTATAATGCTTAATTAGATTTTTAAAGTAAGGCTCTTTTGCTGTTTTATATAAAATTCTATAATCCGTAGTAGCAATGCCCTTAAAATGTTCTCCTTTCATGGCTAAACTTAATTGCTCATCCAACTCAATAGCATTGTAAGGATTATTACCATAAGTATCCATATAGCGACCTAACCAGCCCGTTTGCAAATATTCGTTTGCATCACTTGCAGTATGCCAAATATCCATAGATCTAAAATGCGAACGCACAGGATTTGGATAGCCAACATTATTAATAATGGACAGCTCTCCTCTATCATACAAAGAGCGTAATGGCGCAAGGCTAGAGTTAAAGCCTAAATCGTCGTTAAGTTTAATAACATCTTTTGTAACCGCTAACTGTGGTCTGGCATTATAGTAAATATCATTTCCGTAAGGAATTACAGTGTTAAGACCATCGTTACCACCAGCTAATTGAACTATAACCAATCGTCTGTAACCCAATTGCCCTGCAATTGTAGACTCAAATGCCTTTACGAAACCTGGCACAAAGTACAAGCTACTTGCCAAGGCAGAATCTTTTATAAATTTCCGTCTATCCATAACTAACACATTTGGTATTCTGGCAATGACATGATTTGAATACAATAATCTTGCTTTGATTTTTTACTGAGTTTCTCCAGATAATTTGCTGTGCCATTATTAAGCTTTCCCTGAAGGATATAATCATGGAGATCTTTTGTCGCAACATTGTCATACTTCTGTAAAAACTCATCCCAGTCTGGCAAGGTTTTAAAGGGTAATTTATGAAGGTTACGTTTAAAGTATTTATGTCTAAAATTATCATTAAAATCACCTTGTTCTTTTAATGAAATTATAGCATTATTTAATAATAAAGATGGCAACTTAAGTCTTACCATAATCGTATTGGCATCTATCCACCCTCTATCACCTTTCCATCCCCCGACATTTGGCGGATTCAACAACATCTGACCCAGAATTTTTTGGATGACCATAAGATCTTTTTCCCTTTCAAATTTTATGGGAACTGTATTGGTTATTCCAACTAATAAATCCATTGGTGATTTAATTTTTGACCCTATATTATTAGCATCATAAAACCAATCCGACATAAACACAAAGCGCATCAGACTTGCTATATTATAATCCTTAAAAAAGACACTGGTCATGGCCTCAATATGTGTTTTATTGGGAACTGGATTTACAAAATAACGATAGATCTTTTCAGATATAAAACGTGCGCATTCCTGATTTTTTAAAATTATATCAATGATATCGTCACCACTAAAATTACCCGTTTCACCAAAAAACGATTTAAAAGTATTATCATGTTGAAATTCTCTAAATAGAAACTCCCCATTGAAGTTATGGTTGTAACCTGTAAAGGCTCTGGCTGCTTCCTTAATATTTTTTTCTGAATAGTGTCCTTCACCTAAAGTAAAGAGTTCCATCAATTCACGAGAAAAATTTTCATTTGGCTTATGCTTTCTGTTAAGTTTACCATCTAAGTACCTCAACATAGCGGCCTCTTTAGAAATAGCCTTAACAAATGCTCTAAAATCACCTAAAGCAAAATACCTAATTGTATTGTTGAATTGTTGTACATATTTTGGGTTATGGTCCCTGCACACAAAGTGATTCATCCAAAACAAAGTCATACGTTCTCGCAACAACTCTTTTGGGTACATCAAACGATTTATGCTCGCATAATTTAGACTTATAATCTTCTTCTTATTTTTTTCTATTACTTCACGTGCCAAGCCAGGGTTTCTTCTAATATCATTTGGATGGATTTTATCGAGATAGGATAGATCTATTTGTAGTGGGGAAACAACTTTAGAAGCTTCAAAAAGTTTACTAACAACATCCTCTCTTTTTTTAGAAGTACTAGCATAAATATTCGGTTGAATACCAAAACCTGCTCTCCAGTATAAATGTTGAAATTCCATTGGCGTCATATCGGTTAGACTAAGCATGGGGTTAATAGTTTAACATCAACAAGAATTATTCCGAAGTCTTATGTCAAGAGGCAACAAAAAAAACCGCTTCTAAATTAGAAACGGTTTTTTACAGTTAGTATTTATAATTAAATCTAAAGGTCGAATTTAATTCCCTGAGCCAGTGGCAATTCATCCGAATAATTAACGGTATTTGTTTGCCTTCTCATGTATACTTTCCAGGCATCTGAGCCAGACTCACGTCCACCACCAGTTTCTTTTTCTCCTCCAAAAGCACCACCAATCTCAGCACCAGATGTTCCGATATTTACATTTGCGATACCACAATCTGAACCTGCATAAGATAAAAAACGTTCAGCTTCTTTCATGTTATTGGTCATAATTGCAGAAGATAATCCTTGAGCTACACCATTCTGTTTCTCGATGGCGTTTTCTAAATCACCTGAGTACTTCATGAGGTATAGAACAGGTGCGAAAGTCTCGTGCTGCACGATTTCATAATCGTTTTCTGCTTCAATAATTGCTGGTTTTACATAGCATCCAGACTCATATCCTTCTCCTTCTAAAATACCACCTTCAACTAATACATGTCCACCTTCAGATTTTGCCTTTTCAATAGCATCTAAATACATGTTAACGGCATCTTTGTCAATTAGTGGACCTATGTGGTTTTTCTCATCCAAAGGATTACCGATTGTTAATTGGTCATATGCACCTACAATGGCGTTTTTAACTTTATCATAGACCGATTCATGAATAATTAACCTTCTTGTCGAAGTACAACGTTGGCCGCAAGTACCAACAGCACCAAATACAGCACCAGGAACGACCACTTTTAAGTCGGCAGTTGGTGTAATAATAATAGCATTGTTGCCACCTAATTCTAATAAGGACTTTCCGAAGCGTTCAGCAACGGTTTTACCTACAATACGCCCCATTCGGGTTGAACCTGTAGCAGAAACTAGAGGAATTCTAGTGTCTGTCGTCATAAATTCACCCACTCTATAATCTCCGTTTATAATGCTCGAGATGCCTTCTGGCAACTCGTTTTCTTTCAATATTTCTGCAATTATATTTTGGCATGCGATCGAACATAATGGTGTTTTCTCAGAAGCTTTCCAAACACACACATCGCCACAGACCCATGCTAAGGCTGTATTCCATGCCCAAACAGCTACAGGAAAATTAAATGCCGAGATAATTCCAACTACGCCTAAAGGATGCCATTGTTCTCGCATGACATGCCCAGGACGTTCCGATGGAATAGTTTGTCCGTTTAATTGTCGGGATAAACCAACTGCAAAATCACAGATATCGATCATTTCCTGTACTTCGCCATAGCCTTCCTGCAACGATTTACCCATTTCATAAGACACCAATTTTCCAAGTGGTGCCTTTAAGTCTCTTAATTTATTTCCAAACTGACGAACAATTTCACCTCGTTGTGGCGCTGGCACATCTCGCCAGGTTTTAAATGCTATTGTGGCAGCGTCCATAACCTTGTCGTAATCTGCTCTTGTTGTTGTTTTTACTTTGGCAATTAATTGACCATCTACCGGCGAGTAACTTTCAATAATTTCTCCACTCGAAAAATTATTTGTTCCTGTAGACGTACCATTATTTATATCCTTTACTCCTAATTGGCGTAAAGCTTCTTTAATTCCGAAATCGGTAGCAATTGCTTCCATATATCTTTACTTTTTATGAATTATTAAATATTGCCACGAAGTTACTAATAATATATCAGTAAGTCGAAGTGAGCTTTAGTAAAATAGTTTAACTTTAAGCCAAATACTAAGTTACATTGAACATGAAAAAAATCATTCCATTCATCCTTGTTTTTTTATTTTGTTTTGCGTGTAAAGAGGCAAATAATTCAAGTGATCTATCAAAAGTTGAAACCGAAAAAGAAGCTAAAATTGAGCAGCCAGAATTTGCTATTGTTATTCATGGTGGCGCTGGTACTATCCTGAAAAAGAATATGACTCCAGAGCGTGAGGCGGCCTACAAAGCTAAGCTCGAAGAAGCGATTAGAGTTGGTTACGACATTTTAATAAATGGAGGGAGTAGTTTAGATGCTGTAGAAAAAACGATAAATGTTATGGAAGATTCGCCGCTCTTTAACGCTGGTAAAGGCGCTGTTTTCACCAATGCCGAAACCAATGAATTGGACGCATCGATTATGGATGGCAGAACACTAAATGCAGGAGCCTCAGCAGGGACTACAACCGTTAGAAATCCAATAAATTTAGCAAGAGCTGTAATGGAAAAATCCGAACACGTTATGCTATCCGGTAAAGGTGCTGAAACCTTTGCTGAAGAACAAGGTTTACAAATTGTAGCGCCAGATTATTTCTATACCGAAAACAGATACAATGCTTTAAAACGTATTAAAGACAAAGAAAAAACCGAATTAGACCATGATGGTAAAACGGCTTTTTATGACCCTTTTATTAAAGATTCAAAATATGGAACAGTTGGGTGTGCTGCCTTAGATAAAAACGGAAATCTTACTGCCGGAACCTCAACAGGAGGTATGACCAACAAACGCTATGGCAGAATAGGGGACGCACCGATTATCGGTTCTGGGACCTATGCCAACAACGCCACATGTGCTGTATCAAGTACGGGATGGGGCGAATATTTTATTAGAGCCCAAATTGCTCATGATATTTCGGCAATGATGGAATACAAAGACGTTTCTTTAGAGGAAGCCGCAAAAGAAGTTATCCAAAATAAATTAACCAATTTAGGTGGTACTGGTGGTATTATTGCGGTAGACAAGCACGGAAATATGGTTATGGAATTTAACACCGCCGGCATGTATCGTGCTACTATGGATGATAAGGGTGAGTTGCGTATTGGAATTTATGAAAAGCACCAAACCAATTAACGTTTTAAGGTGAAATGGCCTTTAAAAATTTGTTCATCTAATACCATATAGTACCAGTAATCTGATGTTGGTAATGGATTGCCATTAAAGGTGCCATCCCAGTTAATATCTCTATTTACTGCAGAGAATAACAATTTACCATAGCGATCGTAAATATATACCTCGCTTGATGAGAATAATTGACTAATATTTATTGAAAAGAAATCATTTTTGCCATCGCCGTTAGGTGTAATGAACTTCTGAATGTAAAAATGAAAATAGTCTTGTGATACGACGGCATCACATTCTACCGACTTAACATATATTGTATATAGGTTGCTTGGTATACTAGTGAACACATTGCTAGATTGGTAATTAATGCCATCTAAGGAATACATATAATTTCCTGATGTTGTTAAGTTTATAACAATAGAACTTTCAATTGTGACAATGCCTTCAATTACTGGTGGTGCTATAGCAGTGATATGAAATGTAATTATTTCAGTTAAACAATCATCTGAAACTTCGACCTCATAGTCTCCGGCGATAGCAACGCTTATTGAAAATGTTGTCTCACCAGTATCCCACTGATAGGATGGATTATTTATGGTCGATGTTGCTTCTAAAATCAAGGAATCGTTTTCGCAAAGGTTCAAAAATTCATCTCTAAATTCAATTGGTTGCGTTCCTGTAACTTCCCATTCACAGGTATCTACATTAAATTGTGCGGTTTCCCAGCACTCTAAGTTTGTCGGCTCTTCTGGTTCTGTACCACTAACCTCCCATTCACAAATATCACTATTAAATGTTGCAGACTCCCAACATTCTAGCGCTGTTGGTGCTGGAGGCTGAGTTCCCGTAACTTCCCAAGAACACGTAGTTTCATTAAAAGTAGCAGTTTCCCAACAGGCTGTAGTTGGTTGTTCTGGTTGCGAACCAGACACTTCCCAAGCGCAGGTTGTAGTATTAAAGTTTGCTGTTTCCCAGCATTCTAAATCAGTCGGTTCAGATGGTTGGGTACCTGTCACTATCCAACTACAGGTATTATCATCAAAATTAGCAATTTCCCAACATTCAGTTACTGGTTGATCAGGCTGTGTTCCTGTTACTTGCCATCTACAAACTGAATTATCGAACGTAGCAGTTTCCCAACATTCTGTTTCAGGCGCTTCAGGTTGTGAACCAAAAACCTCCCAAGCGCAAGTTGTATTATTAAAAGAAGCCGTTTCCCAACATTCAGTTGTTGGTTGTTCGGGTTGTGAGCCAGAAACTGACCAACTACATGTACTCTCATCAAAAGTTGCCGTTTCCCAGCATTCAGTTGTTGGAGGTGGTGGTGCCTGAGTAATTATGATGGCGTACACATCAGAAAAAGTAATACAGTCTACATTATTTAAGTTGGCCGCAGATTCTGCCACTTTAGCTCTGTAATAGGTCGTATTTGCTATTCCGGTAACTGATATCGTTGCGTTGGTTTCACCTACAATATCAACCCAATTTACATTATCAGTACTTGATTGCCATTGGTAAAAATGTGTACTGAAAACAGAATTGTCCGGAATCGCAGTTATAGTATCAGAAAAAGGTCCTTGGGTACTGCAAAATGAAGTAGAACTATTATTATTTGTATCCTCAACAGCGATTGAATCCCCACAACTTTTAAAAATAATGTCATCTATTGCCAAATCATTACCGCAACCTCCGGATCCATTATTAATCATCTTTAAAATTACAGAGGTTTGTCCGGGACTCGTTTGAAAAACCAATGCATATTGATCCCAAATTGGCGATGATGTACCAAAAATATCGCCTGTTGTTCCAGATGCTAACTGATTAGTATCTGTACTATCCCAAATTTCAAACCTCACATTAATTGGGATTTGACTATTACCGCAAAATCCATTTGAAGGCGTTAGATTTACTAACCAGGACGAGAATTCATACGTTGTATTTTCACAAAGACCGGTGACAGTAGTTCTATAAAATTCTCCTGCGCTAAAACTGGAATTAACGAGAAGCATCCTGCCATTGGTATCATTTGGTGTATGGTCATCGATATCAAACCAATCAAAATAATTAGTATTGCTTGTCACTGTGTATAACCCGTCATCAGGATCAGCGCCATTTGCATAGGTATAGGTAGTTGTTCCGTTAGGCAAGGCAGAATCCTGTGTTCCTACTCCAAACGTTTCACTAAAAATAGGATCTCCAGAGTTTCCTTGACAAAATCCTAGTTGTCCATGAGCATCCATTGTGAATACCGAAATACATAAAAGCAAAAGTAGTTTGAGTCCTAGGATTAAATTTTTCACGCTTAAATATATAGATAAGTTGGACAAATAAAATTGTCTTTTCGATGAAAATAGCATAAAAACAGACATTGTTAAGGATATGTATAGGTAATAACTTTAAAATTATAATTCCTCTTTGGGAAACTGATAAAATGTACCAGGCTGACCTCTTCTTATTAAATTAGATTTTAATTGCAATTATGTTAGTTCTCAAATCCTTATTTTTGTTCACTTAAAACATAAATAAATGGAAACAATGCAATTTATACATTCGGGTTGGGCATATTTGGTGCTAGTTGTTTTAGTGCTTGCAACTGCTAACGCCTTATTTAAATATTTTGGTAACAAGGAGTTTGATGCTAAGGATTTCAGGATATCGTTATTTGCATTAATTACCATGCATATCCAACTGTTATTGGGTATTATACTCTACTTTACCAAAGGGTATTTTGACGAAAATAGTATGGGTGAAATTATGAAGACTGATAGCCTAAGAAAATTAGCTGTAGAGCATCCTGTAACAATGATTATTGCTGTCGCCTTAGTTACAATAGGCTATTCTAAGCATAAGAAGAAGTTAGTCTCTAAACCAAAATTTAAAATGCTAGCTATTTTTTATTCTATAGCACTTGCATTAGTTTTATATATGATTCCTTGGGATTTATGGTTCTAACAATAGAAAAGGCGCAAATTATAATTTGCGCCTTTTTTTATAAATAAAAATACTGTTGCTATTCCTGTACTTCCTTAATTAAATAAACATAAACCGGGAAGTGATCACTAAACCCATCTGTAAAACCACCGTCTGCAAAACTTCTAAAGGGATACCCTTCATACCTACCACGTTTGTTTGTTAAATAAGCCTTATTATAAATGCCCGCCTTCCAGAATCTGAACGATGAATAATCATCTTCAATAAGAGGCTTAGTCATTAATATTTGATCAAACAAACTCCATGCATCTCTATAGGCAGTTGTGCCATAACCTTTTTCAGTGAACATTTTTTCAAAAGGATTGTAGATCCCTTTTAGTCCAACTTCTTTCTTATCTTTTTTAGCTTTTAATACATCCTTTACACTAGAGTTGGTTGGGTCATCATTTAAATCTCCCATAGTTAAGATCTTAGCATATGGGTCTTTGGATTGTATAGAATCAATAATGCGTTTATTCAATTTAGCTGCACCAACACGTTTAGACCTGCTTCTTGCTTCACCACCACTTCGGGACGGCCAGTGGTTTACAATTAAATGAATTAAATCACCATCAAGCTCACCTGACACTAACAATTGGTCTCTTGTATACACACGTTTACGGCTTAGATCATCATATATTATAAGTTCATGAGAACTAGAGTCCAAAGGCTTAAATAAGGCTTTCTGATATAATAAAGCCACATCAATACTTCGTCTATCTGGTCCTTCAAAATGTATAATTCCGTAATCCTTAGCAAGTAGTAATGGGTCATTTACCAGATCCTCTAAAACAGCTCTATTTTCAATTTCACAAACGCCAACAACAGCAGGAGCATTATTAGACATATCGCTACCAATATTAGCAATAACGCGAGCCATATTTTTAATTTTTTTCTTGTAGATTTCAGATCTATTTGCGTTAAGCTCCATCATTGGACTGGCTTCGTCAAATTTTAAGGGATCATTAATCGTATCGAACAAATTTTCTAAATTATAGAAGGCTACAGTATGGATTTTAAATCGTTTTTCTTCCTGAGCTTTTACGTTTGAAACACCTACAAACACTATAAAAACCAGAAGTAATCTTTTTAATTTCATTTGGTAAATATTATCTAATTGTTATATCCTTAGCAAATTGCTTGCCAAAAGTATGTAATTATTATAAATGATGTAACTTTGCTCGCCTTAAATAACAATTTATTTAAGATACATTAACAATCAATATTTAATATTAGGCATGAAAAAAAGTTTTTTACTCTTTCTGTTCGGAATTGCCTTCACTTTAACAGGTTTTGCACAAACAATCGTTAAAGGAAGTGTTTTGGACGGAACTACAGGAGAACCAATTCCTGATGTAACAATTACTATTGAAGAGACCGGACAAACTACTCAAACAAATGCTAGTGGAGAATTTAGTTTTGCTAGCAATGTACCACTTGGTGAGCAGGTTTTAAAGGTCGAAAAAGTAGGCTATGTTACAAAACGTTATCCAATTATTGTAAACGAAGGTCAAACTGTTGATATCAGTGGCATGACATTAGATTACGATCAGAGTGATAAAAAAGATCTATTCGTTATTTCAATATCTGATGATAACTTAAATAGCGAAGATGATGGCTTAACCGATAATATATCGGGATTATTACAAGCGTCCAGAGATGCATTTTTAAATGCAGCTGCTTTTGATTTTAGCGCTACATTTTTTAGACCAAGAGGTTTAGACAATGCTAACGGTAAGGTTCTTATCAATGGTATTGAAATGAACAAACAATTTAACGGTAGACCTCAATGGGGAAATTGGGGCGGTTTAAATGATGTGCAACGTAACCAGGAATTCTCAATGGGTATGTCTGCTAACGATTACAATTTTGGTGATTTAGCAGGTACAAACAACATTATAATGAGAGCTTCTAAATATAGAGAAGGTGGTCGAGTATCTTACGCCTCTGCAAACAGAAGTTACACAGGTCGCGTTATGGCCAGTTACAGTTCTGGTCTTCTTAAAGGTGGTTGGTCGTATTCTGTCTTAGGATCACGCCGCTATGGTAATGAAGGATTTATTGATGGTACGCTTTACGATGCTAACTCCTTATTTGTAGCTGTAGAAAAGCAATTGAACGAAAACCATAGTTTAAACTTTACTGGTATATATGCAAGCAACAGACGAGGTCGTTCTACGGCTATAACAGAAGAGGTATTTAATCTTAAAGGAAGAGAATATAACCCATTTTGGGGTTACCAGAATGGTGAGATCAGAAACTCTAGAATACGAGAAATTAACGAACCTATTTTAATGCTAAACCACTACTGGGACATATCCTCTAAAGTGCGACTTAATACAAATGTAGCGTATCAGTTTGGTGAAATTGCAAATACCAGAATAGATAACAATGGTACGCGCCTAGTAGTTACGAACGGCGAAAGTGCATACATTGGTGGTGCTAGAAATCCTACGCCTGAATATTATCAGAATTTACCTAGTTTCTTTTTACAAGATGCTAATCCAACTGCCTATGATTACCAACAGGCATTTTTAGCACAAAGGGCTTTTGTAAACGACGGCCAACTAGACTGGAATAATATTTATGGTGCTAACGCCATTATAAGAGCAAATGGAGGAAATTCTATTTACGCCTTACAGTCTGATGTTATTGACGATACACAAATTACCTTTAACTCTATTTTGGACGCTGAATTGGCTGAAAATATTAGATTAAATGCTTCTGTTAATTACAGAACATTAAACAGCGAAAACTATGCACGTATCGAGGATTTACTGGGAGGAACTGGTTATTTAGATATTGATGCCTTTGCAGAAATTGAAGATGGTCAAGTGGCCGCCGGACAATTAGAAAACTTAGCACAAAGTAACGTGAGAACACCAAATAGAATTGCAACTGAAGGTGATCGCTACAAATATAATTATGAGATAGACGCTGATGTATTCAGTGCATTTGCACAAGCTCAGTTTAAATATAATAAGGTAGATTTTTATGTTGGTGCTAATGTTTCTCAAACAAGTTACCAGAGAATAGGTTTGTATGAAAATGGTTATTTCCCAGGAGAAGAATCTTTTGGGCCAAGTGAAAAATTAGATTTTTCTAATTACGGTATTAAGGGTGGTGCAACTTATAAGGTTACAGGAAAACACTTAATCGATGTAAATGCCAGCTACTTTACTAAAGCGCCAAGCATTAGAAATTCATTTGGTAATGCCAGACAAAGTAATGAAACCGTTATTGGCTTAGAAAGTGAAAAAATACAATCTGTAGATTTAAGCTATATTTTTAGATCACCAATCGTAAAGGCAAGGCTTACCGGATTTTACTCTGGTTTTGAGGATGGCACCGATATCGGCTTTTTCTTCACCGAGAGTTCTTCGGGCTTTTTTGTACAAGAAATACAAACTGGTATCGAGAAGCGTCACTTAGGCGCAGAACTAGGTATTGAAGCGCAGGTAACTCCTACTATTAAGTTAAAGGGTGCTGCTTCTGTTGGTCAGTATTTATATACTAACAATCCAAATGTCTATTATACCAGTGCCGATCTAGAAAATCCACTAACTTATGGTAGCGGAAAAACATACTTAGAAAATTATCATGTTGCCGGAGGACCAGAGCGCGCTTTCCAGGTAGGATTTGAATATAGAGATCCTGACTTTTGGAACGTTGGTGTAACAAGTAACTTTTTCTCTAATGCATATACAGATGTAAGTGCTTTAAAACGTTCTGATGCTTTTAATATCGATACGGAATTAATTCCGGAAGAAGAATTTGCTCAAGGTGGTAATATAAGCGGAAGTACTTTTAATGACTACAATGACGAAGTTGCTCGTGGTTTATTAGAGCAAGAACAGTTTGAAGATTATATGCTAGTAAATATCATTGGTGGTAAATCATGGAGAATAGACGATTACTTCGTAGGTTTCTTTGCAACGATCAATAATGTATTTAATAAACAATACAGGACTGGTGGATTTGAGCAATCGAGACGTGTAGATTACAGAAGCCAATTAGAAGAGCAAAATAACCCTAATGGACCTGTGTTTGGTAATCGTTACTTTTATGGTAATGGTACTACATATTACTTAAATGTATATGTAAGATTTTAAAAAGCTATGTTAGAACAAAATAAAATACAAAAAATGAAAACTTTAAAAATTAACAAAATAATACTATTACTAATAGGTTTAGTAGTATTTAATAGTTGTGTACAAGACGATGAGTTTAACACTCCAGACACTTCTATAGTGGAACCCAATATTCCTGAAAACCAAAAAGTTCAAATCAGTGCTTTAGCCGGTGAACTTGCGCAGGCTCAAGGAAACAGTACTTTAGATTATTCAGACGAGGACACGACATATTCTTACATTTTTGGTGATACTGATCTTTATATGGAAGGTTATGTGATTTCTAGTGATGAAGGTGGTAATTTCTTCGAAGAAATCATAATTCAAAACAACTTTGAAAATCCTACAATTGGTATAAAACTACTTATCGATGTAAATCCATTATTTGTACGTTACGGACCAGGAAGAAAAGTATATGTAAAACTTAATGGGTTGTCAGTAGGTATTACAAATGGTGTATTAACACTGGGAGTATTAAATGGCAATGAGGTAGATAAGATTCCTTCTGCTGCAGAAACAAGCGTTATTTTTAGATCTGCTACAAAAGAAACATTGGTGCCATTACCGTTGACATTTGCGGAATTTTCAGCAGATAAAACCAATTTATACATCCAGTTACAGGATGTACAATTCAACAGAAATTTAGTAAATGGTGATAGCCCTGCTACCTATGCTTCTGAAGCATCAGACTCATTTGATGGGGAACGAACTTTAGAAAGTTGTGCAGCAGCCTCATCTGTGATTTTCAGTACAAGTACTTTTGCAGATTTTAAAGCCTTAACATTACCATCCGGAAGAGGTAGTATGAATGTTATTTTAACCAGAAACTTTTTTGGCGATACCTTTAATGTGGTTGTAAACTCTCCAGAAGATATCAATTTTGAAGATGTTGCTCGTTGTGATCCAGATTTCTTAGAATGTACAGGACCTTCAGGTGGAGGTAGTGCTTTTTTCTCTGAAAACTTTGAAGGCTTTGGTGGTTACGCGGCTGAAGGATGGACAAATGTAAATGTAAGTGGCGGAAGCACAGAGTGGATCACCGGTAGTTTTAGTGGTTCTACTTACGCTCAAATATCTGGTTTTAATAGTGGTGATGACGAAATTAATGTTTGGTTAGTAACACCTACTATTAATATGGATGGTACCACAGGCGAAGAATTGTCCTTCGATGTTCAGGCAAACTTTGACAACGGAACTATCTTAACGGTTTTAGTATCTACCGATTTTACTGGTGATCCTTTAACAGCTACTTGGCAACCCTTAGATGCTGATATCCCTGTAGGACCTTCAAGTGGTTTTGGTTCCTTTACTGGTGTTGGACCAATAAATGTTTCTTGTATAGACGGTGATGTTAATTTTGCCTTCTATTACGAAGGCTCTGATCCAAGTGCTACAACGAGATACCATGTAGATAATATCGAAGTTACTGGTAACTAATAGTATGTATTAATATATTAAAGCCACATTTTACCTCTTAAAATGTGGCTTTTTTTTATAATTATAAGGCATGTTAGATTCACTTTACATTACCGTATTTAATCACTATAAAAGGCGTTTAGGTAAACGCAGCCTTTTTATAGCATTATTATATATTAACTTGCTGGAGCTATCTCTTGTACTTTCTTTAGGGGCTTTTTTTAAAGCTTTTGCAAATCAAATGCAAATGATGTCGGTTTCACAAGAGAAGTTATGGGTTTTATTTAGCTTGATTGGCGTATTCATTGTATTCAAGAATTGGATGCGCTATAATGGCAAACGTAGAACCGTTCTCAACGCTAAAAGCAAGCCTAAGCCCATATCTATATATTTACTGTGGCTAATGCCTATTGGCAGCTTTATAATGGCTTTTGTATTATTACAAGTACCATAAAAAAAACGCTATCAATAATTGATAGCGTTTTTTTTTAATCTAAGTTTAAGCTAGTTTACTCTTTTTTCTTGCAACAAGCTTTGTTACAATCTTTAGCACAGGCTTTAACATCTTTTCCTGCATCACCTGTACAGCAAGCCATTTTACAATCTGCTTTACATGTTTTTGTGGCACTATCAAAGCTTTCAACTTTTTTCATTTCTTTGACCTTGTATATATTAGCCACACTTACAACCGTTTCTTCTAGGGACTCTGGTGAAACCATAGACTCATCATACTCTACCATAGCCAGACGTTTATCAAAATCTACCTTAGCAGATTTAACGCCTTCCATTTTTGCCATCTTCTTTTCTATAGTCTTAGCACAACCCATAGCGCAGGTCATACCTTCGATACCAAACTCTACTTTGGCATATGTTGTATTAGGGTCTGATGATAAAGCTACATCTTTCTTTGTTACTTCAACATCAACAGTTTTCACTTCAGGTTGGTTTTCATCCTTACAAGATGTTAAACCTAAAGCTATTAATGCCACAAAACATAGGGTCTTCAATGTATTCATATTTTCAATCTGGTTTATTTTCGATAAATCTAATAAAACTTAAGGTTTCTTGCGAAATAATTAACGATTTTTGTGATAGATTTAGCTAGCTTTTGTATGAAAAATCTTAATATAAAATGGATTTATCTATTTATCCTCTCCATAATTTGGGGAAGCTCTTTTATATTAATCAAAAAATCCCTTTTAGGTCTTAGCGCCTTTCAGCTGGGAGCACTTAGGACAATTATAACAGGAATAATTTTACTGGCCTTTGGATATTCAAAATTAAAGTCCGTTCCAAAATCTAAATGGAAGTGGTTAATGATCTCTGGATTTTTAGGCTCTTTTTTTCCCGCCTTCTTTTTCGCAATTGCAGAAACGGAGATTGATAGCGCAGTAGCATCGATTTTAAACTCATTAGTACCCTTAAATACCATAATCATGGGTTTTGCTATATTTAAAATCACATCTACAAAACGACAAGTATTAGGTGTAATTATAGGTTTTATAGGCACTGCTATATTAATTTTAAAAGGTTCCGAACTTAATCCAAATCAGAATTACCTCTATGCCGGGTTTGTAATAGCCTCTACAATCATGTATGCTGCAAATGTAAATATTATTAAGCGCTATTTGCAGGACGTTAAGCCTCTTGCTATTGCTGCTGGAAATTATGTGTTTATTATAATCCCAGCCTTAATTGTATTAATGTTTACAGACTTTTTTACATCAGAACGACTAGACCATCCTGATTTACCAATGGCCATGGTTTATGTTACTATTTTATCTGTTTTTGGAACGGCTTTAGCCAAAGTGGTTTTTAATAAACTGGTACAAATTTCTACACCAGTATTTGCCTCATCAGTAACCTATGTAATGCCAATGATCGCCTTGATCTGGGGTGTGCTAGATGGCGAAAGTTTCAGCTATATTCAAGGCTTGGCTGCCCTTCTTATTTTAATGGGTGTATACCTATCCCATAGACGTAAAACATAAAAAAACCGAAGCTCTCACTTCGGTTTAAATTGATTGGACTAAGTAATACTAATTAAAGTCTTCGGCTGTTACACCTTCATTAATCATTACTTCCTTAGTTTCAAATATAAATGACTGAGGACCAGTTGTCACCTTCATCGTATACGGCATCATCACACCATTTATTTCCTGATAATTAGAGTAATCCGTAACTGTTGTCATAGATTGCCCCTGTGCTTCAGTGGTTTCTTCAGTTCTAACTAAATATCCGCTTTCAACGTCGTAATATCTAAATGAGGTCTTATCATTTTTAGTTACTGCAATTTTATAAACATCAGCACCATCAACCGTGGTTTGGCTTTCTAAATTTATTGCAGAAGCATCCAAAAACAATTCTTCAAACAGTCCTTTTGTAGATTTTCTAGAAGATAAGGTTTCTGCATCCATAGGAATTTTACGGCCTTGCTGTTCCATATAGCCATTTTCACCGTCAAAGTTTTGCTTCATTAAGGTTCCCATGCCCTGTGCAATTAATTCCATAGAGAATTTATTTGGTGACATTTGCTTAATTATAGCTTCTGGTTTAAACGGTGCACCAGGAATAGTTACATCTGCCTTTACAAGTGTAGAATTAACCGCTCTTAAATTCGCTTCTCCACCAACAGCCTTGACGTAGTTTTTTACTACGGTTTCTGCCGTTAACCCTTCTGGTAATGGTTTTGAAAAAACGGGTTTATCTACAGGGTTTGCATAAGCGTCATAATACTTGATCGGAATACCCGTTTTTTCCAGATTTTCTAATACTTCACTTCCCTTACCAACAACGATGATTCGCGCGTTTTCAGTTTTAAAATACTTATTTGCCACACGATTAACATCTTCTACAGTAACATCATTGATTTTCTTTAAATAGGTAGAATAGAAATCTTCTGGTAAATCATTTAACTTTATGTTTAAAGCATAACGTGCAATGGTTTGTGGGTTCTCGAGGGCAAGTACAAAATCACCAACATACTTGGCTTTAGCATTTGCCAATTTCTCGGCATCAACCGGCTCTGTCTTGATCCTGTTTATTTCCTTTAATGTTTCAACAACAGCACTGTCTGTAACAGCGTTTCTCACGGCTGCGCCAGCTGTGAAACGCGATGCATTATACCTGCTTGTTCCGACACTAGATCTTGCTCCATAAGTATATCCATGCTCTTCACGCAAGTTCATATTTAAATAGCTTCCAAAACCTCCACCTAATATTTTATTAGCAATTAATACAGAATGATAATCGTCATCATTCATTTTTAGATCCACATTATTAGTTAGGGATATATTAGATTGTACAGCATTAGGCATGTCTACAAAATTAATTTGCGTATACTGTACATTATCGCTCGGCGCTGGTACTGTAGTATCTATACTTGCTATTTTTTCCCATTTACCAAAGTGGTCTTCTAATTGCTTTTTAACAGTTTCTGTTTCTACATCACCAACAACTACGATATAGGCGTTATTTGGGCTAAAATACTTTTCGTAAAAGGCACGAACATCTCCAAATTCTATATTATTAACAGTAGCTTCTGTTACAAACTCACCTCTCGGATGATTTAACCCATAAGATAAAGCACCACCAACTCTATTAGCAACAGCATCTACACTCTTTTCTTGAGACTTTAGGCTTTCTAAAAGTTTTTCTTTCTCTTTTTCAAATTCCTCTTTAGTTAGTAGAGGATTAATAGCAGCATCGGCCATTAACTCAACAATTCTATCTGAATATTTTGACAGTGAACTGGCGTAACCACCTTGTGCCCCAAAACCTAAATTGGCACCTAAAAAGTCGATTTCGTCATTAAACTCATCTTTAGGAATAGAAGTGGTTCCATTGCCTAGCATTGCGGCAAGAATACTTGAAACGCCAGCTTTATCGCCTTCGGCAATAGGCTTATTATCAATTGTTAATGAGTAAGACACTCTTGGTAGTTTGTGGTTCTCTACAACCAATACCTTTATTCCATTTTTTAATTGGAATTCTTCAGGACTCTCCAAAGTAATTTTAGGCGCAGGTCCTGGCTCTGGCATTTTGGATCTGTCTATTTGTGCATTTGAGCCCATTGCCATTAAAAACAAGACAACAACTGCAGCTATTTTAGTGTTCATTTTTATATTAGTTTTCATCTTATTGTTCATCTTTTTTAGGTAAATACTCTAGTATTAAACGCTGATTAGGATTTAAATACTTCTTAGCTACATCTCGCATTTCTTCTCTTGTGATTGAACGGTAGATGTCTATTTCGTTATTGATTAGGTCTACATTATCATAAAGCATGTAATAACGTGCCAGAGAATTTGCGATACCAGATATACTTGAGTTTGAACTTACAAACTGATTCTCAAATTGATTTTGAATTTTCTGATAATCACGTTCAGAAATTAGCTCCGACTGGATCTTAGCGATTTCTTCATCCATTTCAGTAATTAGAGTATCTAAGGATACATCACCTAAAGGCAAAGCAAATAAGGCATAAATGCCGTAATCTTCTTGACTAATATTTACGGCTTGTACTTGTAAGGCTTGTTTTTGCTCATCGACCATCTTCTTGTAAAGCACTGCACTTTTCCCGCCACTTAAATAGCTGGAGATCATATTTAACACATAAGAATCTCTACTCTTAAATGATGGTGTTCTATAAGCTGCAACTACTGCTGGTATTTGAATATTTGGATCGTAAGCTTTGTCGCGCATAGCCTCTGTTATAGGCTGTTCTTTCGGCAAGTCTCTCTCTACTTCTGGGCCTCTTGGAATGGGTCCGAAATAGTCTTTAATCAACTTCGTCACCTCCGCGGTGTCTATATCACCAGCTACAACTAATACTGCATTATTAGGAACATAATACTTTTTATTAAACGCCTGAAACTCTTCTAAAGTTGCAGCATCTAAATGTTCCATTTCGCCAATGGTTGTCCCTTTATAAGGGTGCACTTTAAACATGCGTTTCTTAATTTCTGCAAGAAGATTTCCATAAGGTTGGTTATCTACCCGCAATCGCTTTTCTTCTTTAACAACTTCGTTTTGCGTATCTACACCTATTTGATTGATCACTGGGTGCAGTAAGCGCTCAGACTCCATCCAAAGCCCAATTTCTACACTATTAGAAGGGAATACTTCATAATAGTAGGTCCTATCATCAGTGGTGTTAGCGTTGTTGCTTCCTCCATTTGCTGTTACAATATTGAACCATTCACCACGTTCAATATTTTCAGTTCCTTCAAATAGAAGATGTTCAAAAAAGTGAGCAAACCCTGTACGTTCTGGATCTTCATCTTTGGCACCAACATGATACATTACTGAAACTGTTACAACTGGTGCCGAATTATCCTGATGTAAAATTACGTGCATCCCATTATCGAGATCAAATTCCTGAAATTCAACTTGCTGCGCCGACCCTTGAAATCCGATAAAGAGCACAGAAGCTAAAACCATTAGATAGTTTTTCATTATAAACTTGTTTAAAATTAATTGTTCAAAGTGTTTGTGTGTGGTTTGACTAAGTTGTTACACCTAGCCTAACAAAAATAACAAATCATTAACGTTTATTGACTTTATAAATGCAAAAAGTGTATTAAAAACTTGTGTTATTTGCTTATATTTTACGAACTTTAACAAACTCTAAAAGCAAAAAATGAAGAAAATTATTTTACCTGTTAGATTTGGTGTCGCATTAAGCGCTTCTTTAATAGCCTATTTTTTAGTATTGAGCCTTTTTGATTGGCATACCAATCCATTTTTTAGCTTATTTAATGGTGTCATTTGTGCCTTTGGTATTTACGAAGCTATAAAGTATTACAAATTAGAACAAGGCGATGCCTTTACTTACTACAGTGGCTTTACTGTTGGAATCATCACAGGTTTTATTGCCACTCTAATCTTCACGGTTTTCTTCCTGTTCTATGCCACCGAGGTTAATGAAAATTTTCTTTTAGAGTTGTTGACTGTTTTTAAAAGCGACTATAATATCCACATCGGAATCGTAGCTTTTGTTGTTGCTATAATGGGATTTGCCACTTCTGTAGTGTTAACGCTTAGTTTTATGCAAATCTTCAAACAAAGCTGGAATATTTCTGAAAAGTCTTAAATGGTTTGTAGATTAAGAATTTAGCGCTATATTTGCACTCATTTTTTAATAAACAAATTAATAAAAACGTTACGCTATGTACGCAATTGTAGAGATAGCAGGGCATCAATTCAAAGTTGAAAAAGACCAAAAAGTTTTTGTTAACCGTTTATCTACCGAAGAAGGTAAGAAAGTTTCTTTCGATAACGTTCTTTTAATAGGTGATGGTGACAATATTACTTTAGGCGCCCCAGCTATAGACGGAGCACAGGTAAGTGCAAAAGTCTTAAAGCACCTTAAAGGTGATAAAGTGATAGTTTTCAAAAAGAAGAGACGTAAAGGTTACCGCGTTAAAAACGGACACAGACAATCTTTAACTGAAATCGTAATTGAAGGTATTGCTACTTCAGGAGCTAAAAAATCTGCTCCTAAAAAAGAAGCTAAAGCAACTGCTCCTAAGGCTGAGAAGGCTGCGCCTAAAAAGGCTGCTGCTAAAAAAGCAACTGGAAAAGCAGATGATCTTAAGAAAATTGAAGGTGCAGGACCTAAAGCAGCTGAAGCTTTAGTAAATGCTGGTTATGAAACTTTCGCTAAAGTAGCTAAAGCAAAACCAGAAGCGTTAAGCAAAGTTCTTTCTGAAGCGAGCTCTAGATTAGCACATATCGTTACAGACACATGGCCTAAACAAGCTCAATTAGCTGCAGATGGCAAGTGGGACGAATTAAAAGATTTACAAGACAGATTAGAAGGTGGAATTGAAAAATAATTCCATTTAAGTATAACATTAAAACCATAAGACAATGGCTCATAAAAAAGGAGTTGGTAGTTCTAAAAACGGTAGAGAATCAGAATCGAAACGCTTAGGTGTTAAGATTTTTGGTGGACAAGCTGCCGTTGCAGGAAACATTATCATTAGACAACGTGGTAATACGCATCACCCAGGTGAAAACGTGTACCAAGGAAAAGACCATACCTTACACGCTCAAGTAGATGGTATCGTAAAATTTACAAAGAAAAAAGACAACAAGTCTTACGTTTCTATTGAGCCTTTTCAGGCTTAAGAGATACTTTTCTTACCCTATTTTAAAACCCTTTCTAATTGTAGAAAGGGTTTTTTGATTATATTTAGAATTATAAACCCACATTTACCATGAAAAATTTAATAGTGCTTATAGCCTTAGCTTTCACTTTCGCAATTAATGCCCAACAAGACATACATACAGAAAATGGATGTGTTTTAAAAATAGATAAAGCTTCGCTTATTGCTATGAATCTGGATTGTGATATGTTAAAGGGTAAAACAATAACTTCGTTTAAATTAAAAGCGCCAGGACACAAAACCCTAGTAGTAAAAGGCTATAAAATGAGTAATGAGGCTAAGCTCCTCGTACAACAATCGAAGACGGGAGACAAGATCGTTTTATTTGACATTAAACTTCAAGAATCAAAAGAAGATGCCGCACCTGTAAGCATTACTTTGGTAGAATACCATTAAATAATTTCCATTTTCTTTAATAGGAAACTTGCATTCATGTTTTGGCAGACACCTTGTTTTAGTTTATAATCAAAATAGAGTTCGTCGTTCACAATTTCAGCATCAAAGTAATAATTTTTAACAGCATCTAATTCTGTTTCAATTTCTGTTAGACTTAAATCGTGTGTGGCTATAATTCCTGTAGCATTTTGTGCTACCAGTTTTTCAACAAACTTTCGAGACCCTATAGCTTTATCGGTACTATTTGTCCCTTTTAGGATTTCATCCAGAATTACAAAGTAGTTTTTATCCTTAGCAATGGTATCAACAATAAATTTTAGTCGCGACAATTCACTAAAAAAGTACGAACTGTCATCTGTTAACGAATCTGTGGTGCGCATACTCGTAATTAATTTAATGGGCTTATAATTGCTGTCTTTTGCACAAACTGGTAATCCAACATTAGCCATAACAATGTGTAAGCCAACTGTTCTGAGAAAAGTACTTTTCCCAGCCATATTTGCGCCTGTTATGATAAAGAATTGTTCATTGTATAATTTTAAATCGCTATCAATACGCTTTGTCGTATTGAGTAAGGGATGACCTAGATCTTGAGCTTGTAATGCAACATGTTCCTTTGAAATTTTAGGAAATGTAAAGGACTGATGATTAAAGGCATAATTTCCTAAACTATTCGTAGCATCAAAAAAAGTAACCACTTCAAACCAGTCTTCTACTTTTTCTCCATAGGTGATGATCCACTGTTCGATATGGTAAGTTTGCCTTATATCCCATAGTAATAAACCATTTCCGAAAATGGCAGAGATAAAATTGTTTCTATTATCTAAGGCATCTAGCGCTTTGGAGAATTTGGAAAAAATTGAAGACGCTTTAAGACCTGAGGCCGTAATTTTAAGTTGTTGTTCTTTTAATAATTCTGAAGCAAATTGCTCGTCCTCAATTTCTTTAAGTAATAAGGCGTATTGTTTAAAAGTGTCCTTGGCTTTTTCTGTATGTTGAGCGACATCATTAATTCGTTTTAAATAGAACGCTGTCAATCCAAGGCCCAGTAACAACCAGTATCCGACAAATGCAATGGATATTAGCTCAAAAATCCCTAATCCTAGAAGCAGTACTGAGCTTATGCTAAACCCAATAGTAAACCAGTATTTAAGCGGATTTAAAAACGGCTTATAACTCTTTAACCAGTGTACTATGGACGCTGCGGAATGTTCTATTTCTACCCCTTGAGCGACACCAGTATAATGTTGTCGCCACTCAGGTTTTCCTGCAAGTGCTTTAATGGCTTCTTGCTTAATTTCTATCGCGTCGGTATCGTTTGCAAGTAATAGCATTGCAAGTTTTTGAGCGCCTTCTTTTAATGCTGTACGATTTAAATATTGAAAGAATGAGCCCTTTCCAAACAAGTCGATATCTAAACTATAATAGTGACCCGGATCCTGAAATTCTTTACCGTCGTAACGCGAATGAAAATCACCTGATGCTATTCTCAATTCTTCCTCGTTAATAATTATTAACCGTTTGTGAAGTGCTCTTTTGCGCTTCAAATCTGTGTATTGGGTTAAGAGTATTAAAAACACAACTATACCAGACACAACTATTAGCGCAGCGATCTTCCAATTTGGAATCGCTAAGTATAGACCAAAAACAGTTAATAAAAAAACAGCTATCCTTAATGCACTTAGTATGCTTATTTGCTTAAATAAGTGTTTAGATGCTTTATGATGTAACTCTAATTGTGACTTATAAAACGTCTCAGAATTTTGCATATGATAGTCATTAATTACAAACTGACCGCATCAATAGACTTAAAGATTGATAGAATTATGGCCACTGCATTTTTGTAAAATTGAGGCGTAATATCTTCAAAAACATCATTTGCTTTGTGATACGCCTTATGGTCTTCATTACCAAAATATAAAAAGGGAATGTCTGCCATATGGAAGGGCCCATGGTCAGAAGACATGGTCCAGTCTTGTTTTCCATCTGTTCCGTCGTGCCCTTGTAATACTTTTGTATTGTTTGGACTTTCAAAATCATCCAATATAGACGCTAATGCTGGATTGTATCGTGCACCAACAACATAGAGTTCATTCTTAGCGCTTCGGCTAATCATATCCATATTTAGATTTACAAGAATTTTATCATTGTCAAAATTCTCTACGAAATGTTTTGCACCTCTTAATCCTATTTCTTCAGCATCAAACGCCACTAGTAGTACAGAATGTTTAGGTGGGTATTTGGTTAAGTATTCTGCAAAACTAAATAATGCAGCCACGCCTGAGGCATCATCATCGGCGCCGTTAAATATTTTATCTCCAGAAACACCTAAATGATCATGATGCGCGCTAATCACGATATACTTTTCTGGATATTCTGATCCTTTGATCTCTGCTACAATGTTAGTTGCGTTGAATTCTCTATTCCTCACCTCAAACAAAAATGGATATTCAAACGTGCCGTTATACCCAGAAACTCCTAAGGCTTTAAACTGCTCAATGATGTAGGCTCTTGCAGAGTCATTCCCTTTTTCACCTGTTCGGCGACCCTCAAATTTGTCCGAGCTTAAGATTTCCATGCGTTCTAATAATTTATCTTCATCAAAACTTATGGCATTGTTCTGTGCGCAACTGATGGACGTACAGGCCATCACTAATAAAAGGAAAATTAGTTTTAATTTCATGTTAGAGGTTTAAATAAAAATCCTAAGAGTACACTTAGGATTTTTACAGATTTTATGTTTTCTAATTTTAGCGCTTTACAGTTGCGGCTAAGTATTCGCGGTTCATGCGCGCAATGTTTTCTAACGAAATACCTTTTGGGCATTCTACTTCACATGCGCCTGTATTTGTACAGTTACCAAATCCTTCTTCGTCCATTTGCTTCACCATATTTAATACACGGTCCGTGGCTTCTATACGGCCTTGCGGCAATAAGGCAAATTGTGACACTTTAGCGCCAACAAAGAGCATTGCAGAAGCATTTTTACAACTCGCTACACAGGCACCACAACCGATACAGGTTGCTGCAGAAAATGCATCGTCTGCATTATGTTTATTTACAGGAATCGCATTCGCGTCCATTGTATTACCCGAAGTGTTTACAGAGATAAATCCACCAGCATGCTGAACACGATCAAATGAGCTTCTATCGACGATCAAGTCTTTGATTACAGGAAACGCTTTGGCTCTAAATGGTTCAATAGTAATAACATCGCCATCTTTAAACATACGCATATGCAATTGGCAGGTTGTTATTCCACGATCAGGACCGTGTGCTTCTCCGTTTATGTATAACGAACAAGAACCGCAAATACCTTCTCTACAATCGTGATCAAAAGCTACGGGCTCATCACCGTTGCTGATTAATTGCTCGTTCAACACGTCCATCATTTCCAGAAATGACATGTGCTCAGAAATATCTGAAACTTGGTAGTCTACCAGTTTTCCTTTGTCGTTAGCTCCTTTCTGTCTCCAAATTTTAAGCGTTAAATTCATTGTGCTCATCTTACTTATACGAACGTGTTTTTAGTTCTATATCTTTAAACTCTAATTCTTCTTTGTGTAATGCCGACTGACTTGGAA
>JABDKL010000110.1 GCA_013002225.1 Winogradskyella sp. | reverse complement strand
AGCTTGGTGGTCAACCAAAGTATTGTCAGTAACGCTTTGAATGATAATATTCATTTCTACATTTATATTCCTGATGCTTATAAAATCGATTCAACACGCTCATTCCCTGTTGTATATTGGCTTCATGGTAGTGGCGGATGGCCTCCAGGAATACTCAATGTGCTTGCTAATCGTTTTCATTTAGCAATAAAGGATAGAAAGATTCCTCCAACTGTAATTGTATTTTTGGATGATGGCAAGAGGGAGAGTGGCCTAACCCCCTTTAAACTGGACAAAGTTTCAATTAAAAAAATAAACCTGATTTGATTGACAATCAAGAGCTTGATCTAATTCAAACTGATTCATGTCTAAGTCCATGTTGAGTAGGTATTTATAAGGCGATGTATATCCTACTCCGGAATGTATTCTGTTAAAGTTATAAAAAGAAACAAACCTGTTCAAGGTCTCCCGTAATTGTTCGAGCGATGCAAATTCATTTCGCTGGCAAATTACTTTTTCTTGAATACTATGATAGGATTCAATATGTGCGTTTTGCTCTGGCGTAGCTGGTTTACAAAACTCTTGGGTTATTCCTTTGTCCTCAAAATATTGCTGAACTTTTTCAGCTACAAATTGAGATCCATTGTCATTTCGAACATAAAAGCTTTTAGGCAGTGAGTAAGCCTCAAAAAGTTGGTCAAATAGCTCGATGACATCTTCTTTTTTAATTGTCCAGGCGGTGTAGTGTCCTAATACCCAGCGGCTTTTAACATCAATAATTGTTAATGATAAAGCATTCCTGTTTTTTCCCGCAACGTAAAAGTATTTAATATCAAATTCTAAATAGTCAAAGGCATCTTCAGCAGGTGGTACTAATTCTTTAACCCAATTTCTCTGGTTCTTTTTTCGAGGTACTACTTTGTTTAAAAGCCCTTGTTCACGCATCAAACGATAAACTTTCTTCGGGTTTATAATGTAATCCTTTTGCTGGCGTAGCCAATAGGTTACTTTTAAATAACCATAGTCTACAAACTCTTTTGACAAAATATACTCGATATCTTTTACTACCGTTTCGTTGCTTACTACGCTTCCATTTCTTGTTTGCGTATGAGTACTTTTAGCAATCCCTCTTCTTTTATTCTGTTTTGGCTTATAGTAAAAACTACTTCGAGGTATTCCTAATACTTCCAAAACTGTTTTCTTTGGCTACCCTTCTTTTATGAAGTTTTCGGCGATCATATGCTTATCCTCTTTAGTCAACGACTTTTTTTTAGCATCTCCTCTTGGATGCGCAAACGTAATTCTTTCTCTGCTACTAATTTTTTTAGCTCATCGTTCTCTCTTTTTACAGCTCGTAATTCATCTGATTCGCTTGGCTTTTTATGCTTACCACTAAGTCCTGCTTCACCATGTTCTTCATAAGCTTCATTCCAGTTGTATATCGAACCTGGTGATACTCCAAATTCTCTAGATGTCTTTGTAGCTCCCCACGTCTTGAAATGGTTGACTATTGCTAGTTTTTCGGTGGTACTCCACCTTTTTCTGTGCTTTTTCATCTCTTACGATTTTATGCATTAAATTTACAAAACCGTGTCCAGTTATTTTGGGGGTTAGAGAGTTATTGGTTATTCTTTATTCCTTACATTTCTACTTTAACAAATTCTCCGTTTTTATTTTCGACCAGATAAGCGCCATCAAAGCCGGAGCTTTTCGCTTTCTGTTGTGCAGCTTTTGCTGCATTCAGAGAAGAGAATCCGGCGACGTACATAATGGTAAAGTCTCCGCTTTTACGTTGTTCGATTACACCCAGGTTACTTACTGCTGAGGCATTGAAAAACTTAGGATTTTTGTAAGCTGCCAGACGCACCAGGTATTCTTTTGCTGCTGTACGGATGCTTGCATCCTCGACCGGATCGCTGGTAACGGCAGGTGTTTCGCTTTCGGCAGTCACTACATCTTCGGTTGTTTCCTCTAATAAAGAGTAAACTTCGAGCCCATCGGTATCGGCCAGAATTTCATTAACGATAAATG
>JABDKL010000177.1 GCA_013002225.1 Winogradskyella sp. | reverse complement strand
ATTATATCCGAGCGGAAAAGTTAGTGCTATTCAAGAAAAGCAGCTCACTACTTTAGGGCAGGATATTAAAGCATTAGAAGTTGATGGTACTTTTGACGATTGCCAGGATATGGTAAAACAAGCATTTTTAGATAATGATTTTCAGGGTGTACGTACTTTAACTTCTGCAAATTCTATAAATATAGCTCGATGGTTGCCACAAATGTTCTATTTCTTTTTTGCGTATAAAACACTTAAGTCAAGTAATAAAGAACTGGTATTTTCTGTACCTAGTGGAAACTATGGAAATATTTGCGCAGGTATGTTAGCGCAAAAATTAGGCTTACCCATTCGGCACTTTGTAACTGGCACAAACGCAAATAATATAGTGCCAGAATATCTTAAAACAGGAACCTATCAGACCAAACCATCAGTTCAAACTATATCTAATGCCATGGATGTAGGTGCGCCAAGTAACTTTATTAGAATTAAAGAATTGTATAATAATGATATAAAGGAGTTGCGAAACAATCTTTCTGGCTATAGTTATTCCGATTTAGAAACCACAGCCGCTATTCATAAGCTGTATAAGGATAATAATTACATTGCAGACCCTCATGGTGCCATTGGCTATTTAGCACTTAAACGGTATTTAAATAACAATCCAGAATCACAAGGTGTGTTTTTAGAAACGGCTCATCCTATTAAATTTTTAGATGTTATGCCAAAAGGCATCGCTAATAAAATAAAAATGCCCACTCAGATAGAAGCGGTATTGCATAAGGAAAAAGTAAGTATTAAACTGGCTAATTACCAACAGTTAAAAACCTTCTTATTAAGATAATTTTTGAAGTTTTGAAATTTGAAAAATTCGAGGTTAGATTAAGTTTATCTTTAAGGTCATAAAGGATTTCTGTACCTTCATATCTTTAATAGTTTATGAATATTTTTTTCAGAACTATTGAAGAATTAGTTACTTAAAATAAGAGAGAATATTTTACATATGCGTTGGACACTTAAACCAAAACCACAAGTTTCTAAAGTAAAAGCATTAAAAAAAGCACTTCAGGTAGACGATATCATTGCAACCTTGTTGCTTCAACGTGGCATCGAAACTTATGAAGCGGCAAAAACCTTTTTTAGACCAAGCTTCGAAGATTTACACGATCCGTTTTTAATGAAAGATATGGATAAAGCCGTTGCTCGGATTGAACAAGCGATTCAGCAAGGCGAAAATATTTTAGTCTACGGTGATTACGATGTAGATGGTACAACTTCTGTGGCCTTAATGTCTTCCTATTTAAAAACAAGAATTGATACTGTTGCCACTTACATTCCAGATCGTTATGATGAAGGTTATGGTATTTCATATAAAGGAATTGATTTTGCACATGATAATGAATTCTCTTTAATCATTGCATTAGATTGCGGTATAAAAGCTATAGACAAGGTAGCATATGCCAAAGAAAAAGGTATTGATTTTATTATTTGTGACCATCACAGACCAGGAGATCACATTCCCGATGCAGTTGCTGTTTTAGATCCGAAACAAGACGACTGTAAATACCCGTTTAAAGAATTATGTGGTTGTGGTGTAGGTTTTAAATTAATCTCCGCTTTGGCGTCTAAAAAAGGGCAAACTGTCGAAGATTTAATTGAATACCTTGATTTGGTAGCTACAGCGATTGGTGCTGATATTGTACCTATTGTTGGGGAGAATAGAGCACTGGCTTATTTTGGACTACAGGTCATTAACACCAAACCAAGGCCAGGAATGAAGGCAATTATCGCGGAGGTTAAAAAAGATGAACTAACCATAACAGATGTGGTGTTTATTATTGCGCCAAGGATCAACGCAGCTGGCCGAATGAAACATGGCAATCATGCCGTTTCTCTTTTAACAGAAACCGATTTTAATTTAGCGGCTGAGTATGCTGTAGACATCGATCAATATAATACAGACCGAAAAGAAACTGATAAGCGTATTACTGAAGAAGCTTTAAATCAGATTGAAAAAAATAACGAACAAGAAGGGTTTACGACCGTAGTTTATAATCCGGATTGGCACAAAGGTGTTATAGGTATTGTGGCCTCTCGCTTAATCGAAACCTATTACCGACCAACTTTGGTATTTACCAGAAGCGGTGATAAATTAGCAGCTTCAGCACGTTCTGTTTCTGGATTCGATGTTTATAATGCTTTAGAAGCCTGTTCAGATCATATCGAACAGTTTGGAGGTCATAAATATGCGGCTGGTTTAACCTTATTACCAGAAAATTATGAAGCTTTTAAAAGCAAGTTCGAAAGTGTTGTTAAAGAAACTATAGATCCAAAACTACTTACACCAGAACTTAAAGTAGATTTAGAAATAGAATTGTCTGAAATCAACGATAAATTAATGCGAATATTAAAGCAATTTGCGCCTTTTGGGCCAGGGAACATGTCACCTACTTTTATGACACAGGGCATAAAAGATACAGGCTGGGGAAAATGTGTTGGAGAGGATGATAAGCATTTAAGATTTACGGCGACACAGGCGTTTAATGATAAAATCGTTTGTATTGGATTTGGCCTTGGTAATAAAATTAACCTGATTAAAGATAAAAGACCTTTTAACGCAGTCTATACCATTGATGAAAATCATTGGAATGGAAATATAAGTTTGCAATTAAAATTAAAAGATATTAAAGCATAATAATTGATAAAAAACGATCCATACGCAGCACTCCGATTTAGAGAATTTAATATATTTTTAGTAGTTAGATTTGCCCTTGTATTTGCATGGTCCATGCAATTTGTTGTTATAGAATGGCAGGTTTATAGCCTAACGGAAGATCCATTATCTCTTGGTATAATAGGCTTATGTGAGTTTTTGCCTGCTTTTTTCTTGGCGCCTTTTGCCGGACACATTGTAGATCAAAAAGAAAAACGAAACCTATTTACCTTATGTATTGCATTGTTTTCTATAATTAGCTTTGGTCTTTTTTGGCTTACATCAGAATATGTAGTATCCTCTTGGAACACGAGTAATATTTTAATTGCTATATATGCATTAGTTTTTTTCGGTGGTGTTTTAAGAGCATTTTTTGGCCCTACTATATTTTCGCTTATTGCACTTTTGGTGCCTAAAAAAGCTTATCCAAATGCAGCAACATGGAGCAGTAGTACATGGAAGGGCGCTAATGTTTTTGGTGCCTTATGTGGTGGATTTTTTATAGCCTGGATCACTGTACACTATACGCTGGGCATAATATTCTTTTTAGTTTTGCTCTCCCTAGTATTAGTACTTCGAATAAGTAAAAAGCCAGTATTAAATAAGGATTCTAAAGAATCAGTCAGAGAAAGTCTCAAGGCTGGTTTAAGTTTTGTTTTTAACGATAAAGTTATATTAGGTGCATTAACCTTAGATATGATAGCAGTCTTATTTGGTGGTGCTGTTGCAATATTTGCAGTATTTGCTAAAGATATTTTAGACGCAGGGCCCAAAGGATTCGGGCTTTTAAATGCAGCACTTTCTTCCGGAAGTATTATTACAATGTTAGCAACTACCTACTTGCCAATTACTAAAAACACTGGAAAAAAACTTTTAATTTCTGTTTTTGGATTTGGAGTTTGTATGATTGTTTTTGGGGCTTCAAAAATATTATGGTTAAGTGTTTTGGCATTATTTTTTTCTGGCGTATTCGACGGTATTTCGATGGTTGTAAGACAAACAATTCTTCAGTTAAAAACACCAGACGCAATGCGTGGAAGGGTTGGAGCCGTTAATTCCATGTTCGTCGGATCGTCTAATGAACTCGGGGCTTTAGAGAGTGGTATTGCAGCACGAATTTTCGGTGCCCCATTAGCCGTCGTACTTGGTGGGTCTATGACTCTTATTATAGTAACTATTATAGGAATTAAAAATAGGCCTCTAAGACAACTCGATTTACGTGACGATATAGAGCTACACGGTGCAGAAGATATTTAATAGGTCTTAAGTGTAAAATTATTACCATCGTATTCACCATAGGTGTAATATTGAATCCAATCGCCCAGATTAATATATTTTGAAGATTCATTTAATTGAATCTCTAGAGGTAGATGCCTATGACCAAAAACGAAGAAATCTCTATGGTTTTCATTCAGTTTTTTTCTACTGTACTGAACCAGCCATTCGTTATCTTCGCCTAAAAAAGTGGCATCATCATCACCGGAAATCATCTTATTTTTAACAGAGAAGTATTGTGCAATACGCATTCCGATATCAGGATGTCCCCAACGGAACAACCATTTAAAAAATGGACTAATAAACACTTTTTTCATTCGTTTGTAGCCTTTATCACCAGGTCCTAATCCATCGCCATGCCCGATAAAAAACAGTTTAGACCCTAGTTTAAATTCTTGCGGCTTATGATACACAGGAATGCCGAGTTCTTCTTCAAAATAACCATTCATCCATAAATCGTGGTTACCAACAAAATAGTGAATGGGTATTCCTGAATCTGCTATTTCTGCAAGTTTGCCTAGTGTTCTGGTAAACCCTTTAGGAATCACTGTTTTATATTCGAACCAAAAATCGAATAAATCACCAAGTAAAAAAATAGCGGCAGCATCTTCTTTAATTTCATCTAACCAGGCTACAAATTTCTTTTCTCTCGGTTTTGAGCTTTTTGCGTCAGGAGCTCCTAAGTGATTATCTGAAGCGAAATAAATCTTTTTGCCTTCTAAAATTTCTATGTGAGACATATTATTCATTGTCTGAAGCGTACCACTCAGCAAAACTTGTAGCTGTTTCTTGTAGTTTTAATGAGTGTAGCATTATTGTCTTAGGAAGACGTTGTTTAATTTTTTCAGCAAAATCAACCACCATCATTTCACTTGTGGGCTGATAATTGACCAATAACACATTATGACCTCTATCTTCCAGCTCCTTTGCCAATTCTACATGCGGCGTGTTTTTATTAAAAACTGTCGCATGATCAAAAACATCTACTATTTCTTCTTTCACTATTCTTTTAAGGTCGCTAAAATCTATGACCATCCCAAACTTTACATGACTAGTATCGGAAATAGGTTTGCCAATAACCGTTACGTCAAGTCTATAACTATGACCATGAACATTTTTACATTTGCCATCGTAACCGTAGAGGGCGTGACCCGTTTCAAAAGAAAATTGCTTTGTTATACGAATGTTACTCATCACCTTCGTTTGTTTCTATTATAAAAATAGACTACCACTAATACGATTCCTAATATTAGAAATAATCCGTTACCACCTAAAAAGTTTAGAATATCCATTAATTTTATTTAGAGTTCAAATTTAAGAGTTTTGGACTAGCGGTTTAAATGTTTTACGGAATTTTATAATTAATGGTAATCCACGAGCAACAATCCAGAGTGTAAATGCAATAAAAACACCTTCTAATTTATACCCTAAATAGTCGCTTAGTAGGATAATAGGGGTAAACACCAATAAGGACGAAAACAGCAATACGTTTCTTAGATATTTCATTTTACCCAAACCTTTAAAAACGCCATCAAAAATAAATGCTAATGCACATAGTGGTTGCATTAATAAAACAATCCAGAATACGTCATAAAAAACATCTAAAACTGCACGGTCATTACTAAAAATAGTACCTAATGGGTAATACATTATGGCGCCAATGACCGCTATTATGATTCCAACTACAACACCATACTTAATAAGCTTTTCACTCAATTTAATAAGTGTTTTATAGTCTTTTGCACCTAGCAACTTGCCTGATAAAATATTGCCTGCACTCGCATAACCGTCAATTAAAAAAGCCCCTAAAAACCAAAGATTGATAGCAATTGTATAAGCTGCTATATAATTTTTACCATATTTTGTAGCAAAACTCGTTGCCAGATACAATGCCAAGTTTAACGCTAATGTTCTAATGAACAAATTGAGAATCATTAGAATAAACCGTTTTATTTCTGGATTAAAAGGGAATCTCACCCGTAAAGAAATGTCGGTTTTTTTAAAAATATAGTAGGTAGATAACACGGCCATTATTATTTGAGCAAGAACGCTGGCATATGCAGCTCCTTTAATGTGCATAGCAGGTATAACGTTATCAATACCGTAAACTAAGACAATATCTAATATAATGTTTACAAATGATCCCACAATAGCTATAAGCATTGGGTAATATGTGTTTTGTAACCCTCTGAAGGTTCCAAATATAGCAATAGTGTATAAGGTAAATGGAAAACCGAAAACTCGAATCTGATAATATGTTACACTATAATCCAGGATATCGCCTGTGGCATTATAAAACTTAAAAATATGTGAGGCTAAAGGATATGTTACTGCAATTATAACGAGGCTTAGTGTCGTAATTAAAAAAATAGCTTGTGCAGGAAGATTTTTAACAGCATTAAGATTATTTGCGCCTACATATTGCGACACAATTGCTGAGATAGCGCTTCGTGTTTGTCCCAAAACCCATATAAGCATTGAGAAAAATGTGCCTACAATACCAACTGCAGCTAAGGACGTGGTTGCGTTATTACTCATATTACCAATTATTGCAGCATCGGTTAAAGATAAAATCGGTTCAGAAACACCAGATATTAAAGCTGGAATAGCGAGTTTGTTAATATGATTTAAACTTATAGTTGTGTTCAAAATACTAATTCATAACAATAAAAAGGGTGAGTACTTTGTTTAGGAAAATAAATATTACCCAATTGTTTGTAACCGCGAAGTTCGTAAAACTTTTGGTTTCTTTTGTTTTGAGAGAAGGTGTCTAATCGAATGGAACTATAGTTATTTGCTATAGAAAACCTCTCTGCAAAATCCATTAATTGCTGAGCAAACCCTCTAGCCTGAAATTCTGGATGAACCGCCAAACGATGAATGTAGATATTCTTTCCGGTTTTTGATAACCAATTTATTGGTTTATACTCCTCGTCCATGAGGTCAGAAATTACGATGGTTCCTCTTACTAGACCATTAATTTCTAAAACATATAGCTCATCTCTATTAATGTCGTTTATAAACGCTGACCTATTGGGATAGTGCGCGTTCCATTGATAAATACCATTGGTTATCATTGCATTAGCACATGCTTTTGTTAGTTCCATGATATGAGGTATATCGTCAATTTTGCCTTTACGAATCATTTATAATGTTTACTTTTGTGTCAAACTTGTTAGGTTATGAAAACAATATTAGTACCTGTTGGATCTTCCATTAATGCTAAATCTCATTTGCAGTATGCTATTGATTTTGCTAAAGCATTTGGTGCCAAGTTATTTGTTGTTCAAATATATAATGTTTATACCAAGGCAGGAACAATGATTAAGGTAGATCATATTATTGAACGAGAATCTAAGGCCTTTTTAGAATCACATGTTGCTTCAATAGACACAAAGGGTGTGGAGGTTATCACTAAAACATTTAAAGGAAAACTAATAGACACCCTCGAAAAAGTTTGTAATGCCTTAGATGTCGATTTAATTATATTGGAGCCAAGAACCAATTCTATTAAAGACGAAGTTTATCTTGGAAAGACCTCTGGTAAAATTATTAAGCAAACCCAAATACCAGCTTTAATTGTGCCTGAAGGCTATAGCTATCAGCCTATACGAAAAATTTTTATGGCGGTTAAATCGGCAATAGTAAAAAAAGAAGGTGTTTTACAACCACTTAAAATAATCAAGAATCACTTTAAGGCCACAGTGAACATTTTACTGGTTAAAACACCGTACCACATTGAGGCCGATTTTGAGCTTAATGAAGAATTAAAAGAAACGATAACAGATATTAAATTTGCCGAAAGCCCTACCACGTTTCAGGCTGTATTAGAGCATTATAAAACCGAAGATCCAGACATGCTATGTGTCGTAAGACGCAAAAGAGGGTTCTTTAATAAATTATGGGAAGACGATACAATTTTGAAGAAGGATTTTCATAGTTCTAAACTGCCGGTTTTAGTGCTTAGTGGCTTAAAATAAAATTGGGGTATTAGCTCAGCTGGCTAGAGCGCTACGCTGGCAGCGTAGAGGTCATCGGTTCGACTCCGATATACTCCACAATAGTTTTTAAATCGAGATCTTATTTATTTAAAAATTTGATCGTCGATTCTGCGACTTTGTTTAATTCTTTAGATAATGATGTTTTTTCCCAAGGGTGTTTTGTGTTGAAAACATGATTTGCACCTTCTATGATTTCTAGTTGGCTTTTTGGATTCCAGTTATGCAAATTTTCTGCTTCATGTAAGGCTATTGAGGTATCTTCATCGCCATGTATTATTAAAATTGGGATAGAGAGCTGCTCTACTGCCGATTTAATATTGAGTCTTTTCTCGTTGGCTTTAAAATCTTCGTAAAACTGAAAGAAATGGGGCATTCTTTGTTTTGTTCTGCCGTTTATCACATATTTAACTCCTTTCTCCTTCCATTCCTTTAAATTCCCAATAGTATATGTTCTGGTACTAAAATCACTTACACTAGCTAATGCAATAAGTTTTTTAACTCTGATATCTTCAAATGCTTTTATAATTGCGATGCCACCGCCTCGACTGTGTCCCATTAGGTAAATTTGGGATGTATCAATTAAGTCGTTATTTAGGAAATGGTTTTGCGTCCAGTTAATTACATCGTTTAAATCTTCGAGTTCCTTTGAATAATTGTTGTTTCCAAACGCATTTAGATCTGGAAAATCTATGGGGTTTTCCATTGTACCACCATTATGAGAAAAATTGAACTTGATAAAACAATAGCCTGCCGCGCTAACTTTATTTGCCATTAAGTCCCATGCGCCCCAATCTTTAAAACCTTTATAACCATGACAAAAAATGACTATAGGCTGTTTATTAATTTCAGCTGCATAGTATGTATCTAAGATGATAGATTTTTTATCAGACCTTGTTAAAACAATGTTCTTGGTACTATGCATTATTTAATTACTTTTTCTATAAAATTTAAACTTGGGCTACAGATCTCTAGAATGAGCTTTTTAAGCTCAACTTCAAAGTTACCCATTGTTTCCTCAGTTATGAGCTGTATTTTCTTTCTACTATGCGTAGATTCTTTTATCCCAAATTTTAAGAAGCCTCCCTTTAGATTTTTGAATGAAATAATTCCTGCTTCTATGGGTAGCTCAATCTGTTTTTGCCTGTGCATCATATAGGCATAGCTTAGCACCTGAAAGGATTTACTATACTTATCATAATCAGTAGTTAGGTCTTCCCAATTTACGATTTCAACTTTACTTTTTTCAACTTTACCGGACTTATAATCTATTACCCTTGTTACCCCATTAAGCTGATCTACTCTATCAACTTTACCGGTTAGTTTCACAGGGAAATTAATTTCTGGAATTTCAATATCGATACAATTTTCGGCTTCAATTGAAATAATTCTAATTTGGTCTCCAGCCTTAAGCTGAGCGATTTCTGAGTCTATGAAATTCGAAATATAGCGTTTTGCAATCTCAAAAATAATTAGATTTTTTCCTTGATTGAAATTGCCCTGTCTATAAAGGCTCTTAAAGTGTTTAGTCACTGTTGGTTCTATATTTCTTTTGAATGAACTTAGATGGTTTAGAGTTAAGAATTCATCTTCTAAAGGCTTGTAAAAATCTTCTAAACTGTTATGAATCACCGACCCTAATGTATTTGCTGCTATAGCTTCTTCGACATCGTCAAAAGCATTAATTCCCAATATCTTTTCATAATAAAAATCAATGGGGTTTCTCATATAATTTGTGAGTGATGAAGGTGAAAAACCTTTCCCTGCTATTTCTTTGAGCCGCTTTAGAACATCTTTGCTTTTAACGATTTGCTCAGATTCGTTTAAAGTAACAGGTACAGCGGGTGTAATTATTTTATGTTCTATATTGTGATTACTTTCTACTTCTAATTGCGTAATAAACCTACTTTTTTCACCACCTTTTAAAGCATCTACTTCAGTGTTGTATAAAATGTAAATGTTTTTAGCCCTTTGTAGAAGCCTGTAAAAGTGATAGGTGTATACAGCATCTTTTTCCAAGTAGGTTGGGATGCCGTTCTCAACTTTAATATTAAAGGGGATAAAAGAATTAGTCGTTTTACCAGAAGGCAGTATGCCCTCATTAACCGAACTTATAATTACAGTTTCGAAATCTAAAACACGAGACTCTAGCATGCCCATTATCTGTAACCCATCTAATGGTTCACCTTTAAAATCAAGAGATTCTGAATTTAAAAGTTCTTTAAAGATTGTATGTAATGTGTTTACAGAGTTAATGTAGCCATAGGTATTATTTAGCTTAGATAATTGATTAAACAAGGTATTAAATCTATAGAGGTACTCTAGCTCAAGTTTGTTTTTGGACTTATCTTTATCATAATTTGATTTCATTTTAAAAATAAGTTGCGTGCAATTCTCTAGTGCTATTTCTGGGTCATTTTGCCACGAATCAAATAATAAAGTAAGTAAAGCAGATGGGATTAATTTCCCTAAGTCTTTTGTTGTAATGTAAACGATATTGTTTGATTGGATGTGATTAATTACTAACTGAGAAATGTTCTTATTGTCTTCAGTTAATAAAGTAATAATAGCAGGATGAGATAACACATCAATTACATCCTTATAATAGTATTCATTAGAATTATTTTTATGGATTAAGAACAAGTATTCGAATACAGCGGTGAGCGGTATGTGTTTTAAAGGCAAACCCATTGTTACATTTAAGGTGCTTATTTCTCTTGGTATGGAGTTTAGTACAGGTAGTAACAAATTTTCTTCGCCTAATACTACGGCAACATTGGATAAGGTCTCATTAGTTGTCTTTATCTTCTTTAAGAGTTGTCCTATGTGTTTGGCTTGTCCAATTAATTTAGGAATACCTATAACTTCAATGGTTTTATTTTCTCGATATTGATTGGAAGCCCAATAAAAAGGACTGCTTTTAAAATAATTCCATTCCTTTAAATATTTGCGTAAAAAGAGACCTGCATCATGTACTGGATCATCTAAAAATACTTTGTCAATATCCCAGTAAATATGCGCTAATTCATTTTGAAGTAAGGCTTGTATGATTAGGGACTCAGATGTATTTAAGGCATTAAAACCTAAGAAAACATGAATTTTACTCTGGTTGTTTTCAATATATACTTCAATATTTTCTGTAGCTTCTCTATATATAAGACCTTGGTAGCCCTCTTTAGATTCAATTAAATCTTCAGTAAAGAGGCTATAATAGATATTAAGTTTATTCCAAAACTTAAAATAGTTATTGATCATATCTGAAGCGCCTGCATCCAAGGACCAATTGTTAAGTTTATAAAAAGCAACTATATACTCAAACACCTGTGCTTGTGGTACAAGGTATCTATCTATTTCATTAAAGTCTTGTAGTATAATTTGTGCCCACTTGGAAAATGCATCGAAGGGCTCAATCTCAGATTCTTTATTGGAAGCTATATAGGCTTTATATAACTTAAAAAGTAATTCGGTCTGCGATAGATTTCTTAATCCTGATAAGTCTTCTACAAAGTCTTCAATACTAATTATTTGTGGCGCGAAAATAGGAGTTGAGATGAGTGAACCCAACTCTTTTTTTAGGAAAACACCAGCTCTCTTACTTGGTAGTATAAAATGTAGATCCTCTAAATTTAATTGTTTAGACTTTAAATCTAAAAGAACGCTTTTTATAAAACTTGTCATTTTATAAAAATAAAAAACGCCCCGAATTTCGGAGCGTTTTTCTTAATTTATTTAGGCGTGTGTTTAGTTAGTTAATTTAACCTCTACACGTCTGTTTTCTGATCTTCCTGCTCTCGTAGCGTTTGTAGCTATAGGCATTGACTCACCAAAACCTTGAGCAGTTAATCTATCTGCAGCGATACCATTTGCAATTAAATAATCTCTAACAGCATTAGCTCTTCTTTCAGATAATGCTTGATTCATAGATTCTGAACCTGTGCTATCAGTGTGACCATTAATAGAGAATGTCGCTTGTGGATATTCTTTAAATATTACGGTCATTGCCTCAAGTACTTCTTCAGATTTTTCCTGAATTTTAGCTTTACCTAATTCGAATAAGATAGTTCTAGCATACTCGTTTAAAGTCTTCATCACTTCTTCAGTTGGCTTAACTTCTGGACAACCATTGTTAGCAGCAACACCAGCTTCATTAGGACACTTGTCATCTTTGTCTAAGATGCCATCACCATCACTATCTGGCCAAGGACAACCATTGTTAGCTGCAGGACCTGATTCGTTAGGACAGTTATCATCACCGTCAGCAACACCGTCTCCATCAGCATCAGGACAACCCATTAATGATTTAAGACCAGCTACTGTAGGACATTTGTCATCTTTATCCATTACACCATCACCGTCACCATCAGGACAACCATTAAACTCAGCTAAACCAGCAGTGTTAGGACAGTCATCTTTAGAATCCTGAATACCATCGCCGTCTGAATCTGGACAACCATTAAAAATCTCTAATCCAGCTTCTTCTGGACAAGCATCGTCTTTGTCGTAGATACCATCACCATCAGTATCAGTTCCACCGAATTGAACGATTAAACCTAATGAATGTTGGAAATGCTTTGGTGAATTATCATCGAAAGCATGCTTGTATCTAGTTTGTGCTTCTAAACCTAACTGCTCAGAGAACCAGAACTTTAAGTTTAATGTACCATTAAAAGTACCAAAGCCAGCGTTATCTAACCAAGTGTAACCACCACCAACACCTAAAGAAGGATCAAACCAGCCACCTGGTCCGTTAACTAGATCTCTAAAGCTGTATGAAACAGTTCCGTCTAAAGCGTAATATGTTAAATCGTTAGCT
>JABDKL010000078.1 GCA_013002225.1 Winogradskyella sp. | reverse complement strand
GTCCAATGGATGAAAATTCATCCCCAAATCCAGGTTTTACTCCAACGAATAATTTTGAAAGTGACGTAATTGGTATAACTCCGATAGATAACTCACAATCCAATAACCCATAAAATGGGTTATTTTTATTTACTAATATTAGAAACTCAAAATGACTTACAATAAAGAAAGACATAAGCAACTAGTGATACGTTCACAAGATTTAAAGAATCAAGGAAAAAATCTTTTTCTAGAAAATCCAGAAGAGGATTCCGAATTATCTAAATATAACATAGCTGTAGAAGAACAAGTTTTTTGGACTCACCGAGAAGATTTTTTTCTATTAATGAAGAATTTTATCGATAATATTATTAATTTTGATGAATTCGAAACTGCTTTTTCGTTATTATATCGGAAAACAAGTGAAGAGGTTGATATGTTCATAATAGATTTGAAACAAATCGAGAAATTTCAGCCTAGTACACGATCATATCGGTTTGCAAGTGTTATAGGCTCAATTTATCGTCAATTTGAAGAAGTAGAAGACGAATATTGCACTGAGCAAGAGGTAAAGGATTATGTAAAAGAGGCTTATTTAAAATTTCAAAATTTTGAAGAGTGAAATATTTTAACATCACTCTTCTCTTGAATAAATTGAATCCGTTCCTTTGTCGTTTCAACAGATTCTGGTTTTGAATATTGTGGTATCCCTTTGTCATCATCTCCGCCTAAACCATCATCATTTGGTTTTCCTGGGCCTGACCCATCATTGTCTGATTTACGACCAAAAATACCCTGACGTTTTTAAGGACGGCTCTGATGTGGTTGATTTTGTGTTGTAAAAGCATCGGCAACAACCGCTGAATGAGCTGGTGGCAGGCCTAAGAAATAGAAACTTATAGACACAAAGGCAGCAATGATTGATTTACGAAATTTACCAGAAGTTAATTTTTTGGTAGAATTTCAGCTAAAAAAACTATCCACCTATCTGGATATAAATGTATTATAATGAACTTTACTTATAAACTTATAAAGTCAATTCCAATCAATTGAACCTGTGAAAACTACGGTATTAGCAGTCTGACCACCTAATGTATTTGGTCGAGGTAGACCAAGATAAATTGGTGGCTGACCTCCCGTATCTCCCGGGGTTCCAGGAGCTCCCAAGTTAGTTATAATCTCGAGTTTTAATAATAGTTAGAATGTTTTATTCAAGTTTACTTTGATGATCATAATTAACTACAAATTATTTTAATAAAATAATTTGTAATTAAAGAACAGTTATGATAATATTTAACTAATTTTGATATCCTCAGTAGCTCAGTGGTAGAGCAATCGACTGTTAATCGATTGGTCGTAGGTTCAAGTCCTACCTGGGGAGTATTTTATAAAATAGTTAAAAATGAAAGAACATTCTGATAAATTAAAGATTGGAAATAAGTTTTTTAATTCTCGTTTAATGTTAGGAACTGGAAAATATAAAACAACTAGTGATGCAATTCAAAGTATTGAAAGTAGTGAGTGTGAAATTATTACAGTTGCAATTCGAAGATTACCAACTAATTTAAAATATGATACGACAAACTTTTTAAGTAATTTAAATTGGAAAAAACTTTGGCTATTACCAAACACAGCTGGATCTCAAACCGCTGAAGAAGCTATAAGAATGGCTTTTCTAGGTCATGAGTTAGCTTGTCAACTTGGTCAAGAAGATAATTTTTTTGTTAAGTTAGAGGTAATTTCGGATCCGAAATATCTTTTACCTGATCCATTAGGAACGTTAAAAGCTGCAGAGTTTCTTGTAAAGAAAGGTTTTACAGTTCTTCCTTATATAAATGCTGATCCAATGTTAGCATTACATTTAGAAGATTTGGGTTGTGCAACTGTAATGCCATTAGGATCACCAATTGGATCAGGTCAAGGGATAAATAATTTAACGAATATTAAAATTATTATTGAAAACTCAAATGTTCCAGTAATTGTTGATGCAGGAATTGGAACACCAAGTGAAGCTACATTAGCAATGGAATTAGGAGCAGATGGTGTTTTACTTAATACGGCAGTTGCTCAATCAAAAAATCCATCACAAATGGCTTCTGCTATGAAT
>JABDKL010000036.1 GCA_013002225.1 Winogradskyella sp. | reverse complement strand
ACTGTTGACGTGGAATTAATTCTTTTAGCTTTTCACACATTTTCTTTCCAATATTATGTGCATTGTCTGCGTGGATTAATGCAGATAGTGCATCTACTGGCTGCGCATTTAATAAGACATCTAATCGCACTAGTTTAGACACCTTCATACCTATTGGAGAATAGTCGAAAGAGGCATAACCTTTTGAAACCGTTTTTAAACGGTCATAAAAATCAAAAACGATTTCTGCTAAAGGCATTTCAAAAATGAGCTCTACGCGTTCTGTCGTTAAATAGGTCTGATTAATGATCATTCCCCGTTTCTCAATACACAGGCTCATAACATTACCAACAAAGTCTGCTTTGGTAATTATGGTTGCTTTAATGTAGGGTTCTTCGACTCTATTGATCGTTGTTGGGTCTGGTAAGTCGCTTGGGTTATTTACCACAAATGGCACATCGGGCTCTTTATTGGTATAGGCATAGTAAGACACGTTAGGAACCGTTGTTATTACGGTCATATCAAACTCACGCTCTAAGCGTTCTTGGATTATCTCCATATGAAGCATGCCTAAGAAACCACAACGAAAACCAAAGCCTAATGCTGCTGAGCTTTCGGGTTGAAATACTAAGGAAGCATCATTTAATTGAAGCTTTTCCATAGATGCTCGCAGTTCTTCATAATCTTCAGTGTCAACAGGATAAATACCAGCAAATACCATAGGTTTTACATCCTCAAAACCTTCAACAATGTTAGTCGTTGGTTTTGCAAAATCAGTTATTGTATCACCAACCTTGACTTCTTTAGCAGTTTTTATACCAGTTATTAAATAACCAACATCACCAGCCTTAACACTTTGTTTTGGGACTTGATTTAATTTTAAAGTACCGACTTCATCTGCATAATACTCTTTTCCTGTAGCGACGAATTTTATCTTTTGCCCCTTTTTTATTTCTCCATTAAAAACTCTAAAATACGTTTCAACTCCTCTAAAGGTATTATAAACAGAGTCAAAAATTAAAGCCTGTAAGGGCTCATCAACGTTGCCTTTAGGGGCAGGAATGCGCTCTATAATGGCCTTTAATATATTATCGACTCCAAATCCTGTTTTCCCACTGGCATGAATAACTTCCTCAGGGTCACAACCTAAAAGATCTACAATATCGTCCGTAACCTCTTCTGGATTTGCACTTGGCAAATCGACTTTATTTAAAACGGGTATTATTTCTAAATCATTTTCTAAAGCCAAATAAAGATTAGAAATAGTTTGGGCCTGTATACTTTGTGCTGCATCTACAATTAATAATGCGCCTTCACATGCCGCAATAGATCGAGAGACTTCATAAGAAAAATCGACATGACCTGGTGTATCAATCAGGTTCAGCACATACTGTTCGCCCTCAAACGTATAATCCATTTGGATGGCGTGCGACTTGATAGTAATACCACGTTCGCGCTCCAAATCCATACTATCCAGAAGCTGATCTTGCTTTTCACGTGCTGTTACAGATCCAGTATAATCTAATAACCGGTCTGCAAGCGTACTCTTTCCGTGATCTATATGTGCTATAATGCAAAAATTTCGAATATTCTTCATGTATCTTTCAAAAGAAATAATTGGCTGCAAATATACGTGATTTCTTGAGTATTATAGTATCTAACAACACAATATGAAAGTATTAGATTGTGGAAAAACCGTAATAAAAATTAGAAAACAATCTTTATATTGCACATTAAAGTTTTTTAATGATTGCTCCAATACGATTTTATCTTAGTGTATTTTTTTATGCGCTTACTTTTTGTGCATTTGCACAAGAATATTCTATATCGGGTAAAATAGTGGATGTTAACAATAATCCTATTGAATTTGCTAATGTTATCTTGTCTGAAGTTGATAGTTCAGAGTTTTTAAAAGGCACCTCTACCGATGATAAGGGAAATTTTGAGCTAATTAACCTGAAACCGGAAACATACGTATTAAAAATAAGTTTTATTGGCCATAAGGAACTGGAGCAAATAATAGTTTTAACAGGCAGCCTAAATCTTAAAACTATAGTTTTAGAAGAAACACCCGAAGCTTTGGGTGAAGTTACCGTGGTTGGTAGAAAGCCAACGATCACACGAAAGCCAGATCGATTAGTTTTTAATATTGAAAACACAGCACTTACAGAGGGCTCTACCTTAAGTGTTTTAAAAAACACGCCAGGAATTATAGTAAGTGATGGGGGCATAAATATTAAAAGCTCTGCAGCTACCGTTTTTATTAATAATCGTAGAGTTCAGCTTACAACATCAGAGTTAATTCAACTTTTAGAAAGTGCTCCTGCCAACAGTATTAAATCGGTTGAGGTTATTACTAACCCACCTGCAAGTTATGATGCAGATAGTGGCTCTGTAATAAATATTATTATGAGCAAAAACTTAGTTACGGGCTACAGAGGTAGCATTTTTTCTAATTATACCCAAGGTGTATTTCCTAGATACAATGCAGGTACAAGTCATTACTTTAAGAATAATAAAATTAACATCAATGTAAACTATAATTACACACAGAATAAAATAAATAGAGATCAGGACGATGAGGTTAATTATCTGGATAATGCCAACAACATAGACGAGATCTGGCAATCAGATATTAATCGTAATACCTGGTCGCAAACCCACAACCTCAACCTTAATTTTGATTATTTTATAGACAATCAAAACCAGATTAGTTTAACTAGCACCGGACTTTTTACGCCGTATTTTAAGTATCAAATACAAAATAATACAGTAATCACCGATGAGAATTTTAACTTCCTATCACGATTTACAGCAGACAACCTCTCACGGGATAAAAAATATAATATTGGTACAGACTTAAACTTTAAACACGAGTTTAACAATAGTGCTTCTCTATCGTTTAATACGCACTATACTACTTATGATTACAACAGAAATCAGAATGTATTTAGCAGTTTCTTCGATCAAAACAATACGTTTACTAATAGCTCTGAGTTTAGTACGTTGGCTAATCAGAATACTTCGATAATTACAAGTAAAATTGATTATGTTCTGCCAATTAATGGTACCTCTAGTTTTGATGCGGGTATAAAATACTCTAACGTAAATACAGATAGTGATATAACGAGGATAGACATAATTAATGGCAATGAAGTTATTAATGCTGCTAATTCCGATGCTTTTATCTATGATGAAAATGTCTTTGCTGCCTATTCAAATTATACGAAATCATGGAATAAGTGGGATCTAAGTCTAGGCCTTCGTGTGGAGCAGACAGCGGTAGAGGGCACTTCATTATCATTGAGCCAAATAAATACGCAGAACTATCTTAATTGGTTTCCGAACGCCAGTTTGTCTCATCAAATTTCTGATGATGTAAGCCTTAACGGGAATTACAAACGCAGCATTACAAGGCCAAGTTATACTAATTTAAATCCTTTTACCTTTTTTCTAAATGAAAACACCGTGGTGTTAGGAAACCCAAACCTGGTCCCAACCTATAAAGACCACTTTAAAGTAGGAGTTGACTTTTTAAAGTATTTTACAATAGAGGCCTATTACGACAATTATGATGGTGAAATAATTGAGCTCCCCAGACAAAATAATGACACCAATGTTATTGCCTATACACCAACAAATCTAGACCAGAAAACTGAATATGGATTTGACTTTGCTTTCATGAAATATATAACGGATCGTTATTTTATGTTTGCCGTAACGTCCTTTTATAAAATAACTGAAGAAACTGATTTTGGACAGGGGTTTGTAACATTGAGCCAATGGTCTAACTATAGTATTTTACAGAACAGCTTTTCTTTTTTAGAGGACAAAAGTCTAAACGCCAACCTAACGTTCACTTGGGTGGGTAAAAATTTACAACAATTACAAACTGTAGAGAATCGATTAGTGAGTGAATTAAGTGTCTCTAAAACAGTTTTTAATAAAAAGGGTGTCATTTCACTCGCTATTGAAGACTTTTTTAACCTTCAGGATTACAAGTCCTCTACCAATTACCTCAATCAATTAAATTCTAACTTTACGGATGCAGATAACCGTTATATAAAATTAGGTTTCCGCTATAATTTTGGTAATACAAAACTAAGAACTAATGAGCGCGCTACAACGGCCGAGGAACGCCAAAGGCTAAAAGACTTAAACTAATGCTAATCTTGCCACTCGGCAATGAATAAATTGGTGTCTCGTCCACCACCATTATTTCGATTAGAAGAAAACGCTAAATACTTACCATCATTAGAAAATACAGGAAACGCGTCAAATGTTTCACCATGTGTAACACGTTCTAGGTTCTTACCATCAATATCTATTAAGTAAAGATTAAAAGGGAATCCACGTTCTGCTTCAAAATTAGAAGAGAATAACACTTTATCGCCACTTGGATGAAAAAACGGACTCCAATTAGCATTTCCCAAGTCAGTAAGTTGTCTCAGTTCAGACCCATCCGCATTACAGATATATAATTCCATTTCTGTTGGTTCTACTAAGCCTTCAGCTAATAAATCCTTATAAGCTTTAATCTCTTCATCTGTTTTTGGTCGTGAAGAACGGAATATCAATTTAGATCCGTCTGGCGAAAAGAAGGCTCCACCATCATATCCTAGTTCGTTGGTGATTTGTTTTACATCGCTACCATCAATATTCATGGTATATAATTCTAGATCACCACTTCTGGTAGAGGTGAAAACAATTTTATCGCCTTTAGGAGAGACCGTTGGCTCAGCATCGTAACCTTTTTCAGTTGTTAATTGCTTTACAATATTACCTTCTAAATCTGCTACAAAAATGTCATAAGAATCGTAGATCGGCCAAATGTATTTTCCATTTTTTCGCAAAGGTGTATCAGGACATTCCTCACCGCCTAAATGTGTTGAGGCGTAAATAATGTGTTTATTATCTGGTAAAAAGTAAGCACATGTCGTTCTGCCTTTACCTGTACTCAACATAGGTGGCGCTTTACTGTCTGTAAATGTTTCATTGGCGTTCATTAAAAACATTTGGTCACAATCAACATTCCATTTAGCATTATTAGACTGAAACACTAATTTTCTATCATCAAAACTCCAATAGGCCTCTGCATTGTCACCACCAAAAGTCACTTGTCTTATAGATTTAAAATGTGTTTCTTCAGGATAAATAAGAGAATCCTTTTCTGTAACTGGCTCTGATATATCATTAAAATTTGAGTTTTGTTCTGTTTCATTTTTGCATGCCAAGAATGCAAGTGTTATAACTAATACAGTAGCAAATCTGTTCATAATAAATAATTGTATTAACTGACGATTAATGCCTAATTTTACTCAAAAATAAGATTTAGACATGAAAAAAATAGCTTTTTTGTTCCTTTTGATTGGAATTGTATCCTGTAAGGATGAATCCAATAAAGTTGAAAATAAAATAAAGGAGGATGTTACATTTTTAGCTAATGATAAGTTAGAAGGGCGACAAACAGGAACGAAAGGAGAGGTTGAAGCTTCCAATTACATTGCAAAACGTTTTGAGGATATAGGTTTAACTCCAAAAGGCACTCGAGATTTTATACAGGCTTTTTCTTTTAAACCAAAAACGAATCCACATGGAGAGGTCGTATTTACGACTAATGCAGACAGTACAATTACAGGTAATAATGTAATAGGATTTATAGACAACAATGCCAGCAGTACTGTTGTTATAGGCGCACATTATGACCACTTGGGATTTGGTGGTGAAGGGTCTTTATATAGAGAGAAAGAGAAAGCTATTCATAACGGTGCGGACGACAATGCGAGTGGCGTTGCAGTTATGCTAAACTTAGCAAGTCGTTTAAAAGTTAAGAATACTATAGCCGATGTAAAAGATGAAAACAACTATTTATTTATTGCCTTTTCTGGAGAAGAGATGGGATTATTAGGCTCTAATTATTTCGCCAAAAATCCCACTATAGATGCTAAATCTATAAATTATATGATAAATATGGATATGGTTGGTCGTATGAAAAATGATAGCACACTAGCTGTATATGGTTTAGGAACCTCACCTATATTCAAACAAACTTTAAAGTCCAATAATGACACCTTTAAATTGGTTGAAAATGAAAGTGGAGTTGGACCAAGTGATCACACCTCATTTTATTTAATTGATAAACCTGTTCTTCATTTTTTTACAGGCCAGCATGAAGATTATCATAAACCAGGTGATGATGCAGAAAAACTAAATTATGAAGGCATGTATCTAATTTCTGATTATATATACACCATCATAAATGATTTAAATGACAATGGTAAACTTACCTTCAGAAAAACAAAAAATGAGAGTGAGGAAGTTCCAAGATTTAAGGTGGGCCTGGGTGTTGTACCAGATTATTTATATGATGGCAAAGGAATGCGCATTGATGGCACGCGAGAAGAAACGCCTGCATTTAATGCCGGCCTTAAGAAAGGCGATGTAGTTATTAAATTGGGAGATAGTTTGGTTACAGATATGATGAGTTATATGCGAGCACTATCTGTTTTTAATGAAGGTGATGAGACAAATATTACTGTTAAGCGCAACAACAAAACGGTGGAAGCTAAAGTCAAGTTTTAAAATTTAATCCTTAAAAATTAAACGATGACAAATAGGCTAATTGCTTACAAAATCCACTTAGTAATTTCTGTGGTAATTGTCCTTACTGTTGCAATAGTATATGGCTTTAACCCCAGTTCGCAATTCAACATTATCATGGATACAGTTGATGAGCACAATTTTTTTAAGGCAACCATGGGGCTGTATATTGGATTTGCAATAGTATGGATAATGGGACTGTTAAATTCAAATTATTTCAAAACAGCACTATTAACCAATATAGCCTTTATGTTAGGTTTGGGCTTGGGGCGCTGTGTGAGCTGGTGGCTTGATGGCCCACCTACGCTATTATATCGCATTGGTACCATAGGTGAATTACTGTTGGGATTTTATGGGCTTTGGGTAATTAACAGTAAAGTCTTTAAAAAACCTTAATTTTGCACAAAATTTTCAAACTTGGTTAAAATAGGAAACATAGAACTACCGGATTTCCCGCTACTTCTGGCACCAATGGAGGATGTTAGTGATCCGCCCTTTAGAGCGTTATGCAAGGAGCAAGGCGCAGATGTGGTATATACGGAGTTTGTGTCTAGTGAAGGATTAATTCGTAATGCGGCTAAGAGCGTTATGAAATTAGATATTTACGAGAAAGAAAGACCAGTTGGGATACAGATTTTTGGCGCTAATATGGATAGCATGCTTCAGACCATTGATATTGTTGAAAAATCTAATCCAGATATTATTGATATAAATTTTGGCTGCCCAGTTAAAAAGGTGGTTTCAAAGGGAGCGGGAGCAGGTATCCTTAAAGACATTTGTCTCATGGAACAACTCACCGCAGAAATGGTAAAGCGCACCAATTTGCCGGTAACGGTTAAAACCAGATTGGGATGGGATCATGATTCTATAAAAATTGTTGAGGTCGCAGAACGACTGCAAGATGTTGGATGCAAAGCCATTGCCATTCATGGCAGAACCAGAGCACAGATGTATAAAGGTGATGCAGACTGGAAACCAATAGCTGAGGTAAAAAATAACCCACGCATGCATATTCCTGTTTTTGGAAATGGTGATATTAACACGCCAGAACGGGCTGCAGAAATGAGAGATTCTTATGGTTTGGACGGCGCAATGATTGGTAGGGCTTCAATCGGTAATCCATGGTTTTTTAAGCAGGTGAAACACTACTTTAAAACAGGTGAGCATTTAGCACCGATTTCTATGATCGAGAGGGTAGAGGCTGCCAGAAGGCATTTGCAAATGTCAATAGATTGGAAAGGAGAAAAACTTGGTGTTTTTGAAACCAGACGACACTATACAAACTATTTTAAGGGAATACCTAATTTTAAAGAATACCGAATGAAAATGGTAACAAGCGACGATTCTAAAAATGTGTTTGCTGCCTTTGATGAGGTGCTAGAAAAATTTTCTGATTATCAATTTGTTTAGACTTTAAGACCTAATCAATTGCCTAGTGATACGTTGTGAGGCAATTCGGGATGCAATAATGCCCAATATAAAGATTGTTACTAAAACAATAAATACGTTTACAAAACTAAGTTTAACGGGGTAAGGCAACTCTGGAGTTAACATTACCAAGTCAAAATATTGCTGTAACAAAACTATTAGCAGTCCCACAGAAATACCTATAAGTCCGCTTACCACAGTCATTAAGCTGCCTTGCCAGAAAAAAATAGATTTAATAGTTTTTGGTTCGGTTCCTAAATTATACAATGTATTCAGGGACTTCTTTTTATCTAAAATCATCATTATTATTGCCCCTATTACATTAAACAAAGCAATAATTATAACGAGTGTAAAAATGAGGTAAATGGCTAAATTCTCTGTGTTGAGCATTTTAAACAAGGCATCATTAAGCTGCTCTCTATTTTTTACAATAAATTTTTGTGGAAATTTTTCTAGAATAAGTTTTCTTACAAAAGCCTCATCTTCAGGATTGACAAGTTTAAGTTCTATAGCACTAAATTGGTCCGTCTTATAATTAAGAAGATTGCGAGCCAAACTTATATCAGCAAATACATACTCCCCATTTAATTCTTCATTTATATCAAATAAACCAACGTTCGTAACAAACGTAGAACTATAAATGCTTTTTAAAGAACTTGGCTGGCCTTTACCTGGTTTAGGCACATACAAAGATAACGGCTTTAAAAAGTCAAAAATACCAAACGATAAGTTATTAGAAATTCCCCAACCCGCAACAACCTCGTTACTATTTGGAGATAACCAATTTCCTTTGGATACTTTCTGATTAATACTGGTTACCTTAACAAAACTAGAGTCGACACCTTTAATAGTGGCAAGCAGATTTTTATCTTCAGACTTAATAATTATACGCTCTTCAATTATTTTAGAATAATCTGAAATACCATCAATAGAGCTTAACTCATAAAAATCGATATCCGAAAATTGAAACGATTTTCCCTTAACAGGTAATAACTTTAGATCGGGATCTACAAAGGATGAAAATTGAAGGCTGAAATCTTTTAATCCAGCAAAGACGGATAAAACTATTAATAACGCTGCGGATGCAATAATTACACCACCGGAAGCAATAAGGGTCATAATATTTATAGCATTATTACTGCTTTTAGAAAACAGGTAACGTTTTGCTATATATAAAGGAAAATTCACTTAAGACTTTTTGCGCTTTCCTAAAAGATCGGGATTTTCTAGCGGATCGTCTTCGCCCTTTAAAGAGCGTTCAATACCATCAATATATTCTAATGAATCGTCAATAAAAAACTCTAATTGTGGCATACGTCTTAATTGATGACGTGTGCGCTGTGCTAATTCGTGTCTAATAAGTGGCTTATTAGAGCGAATACCCTCTAGTAATGCTTTCGCCTCTTTGTTAGGGAATATACTTAAGTAAACTTTGGCAACAGATAAATCAGTAGTTACATTTACTTTACTCACAGAAATAATAACACCACGTAAACCACCATCGGTAGCTGCCTTTTGTAACACTTCTGCTAGATCTTGTTGAAGTATCCCTGCTATTTTTTTTTGTCTTTGTGTAAATTCTTCCATATCAACTATATCGTCTGCAAAAGTAGAAGATATTTGGGGATTATCTTATTTTTGAAGCTAGAAATTGATTTTGACGGTCAATAGGTTGAGGTGAATATTACTAATTTAAAATTTTGCTTTCGCAAACATAAGGATGAAAAAAATTGAACATATAGGTATTGCAGTTAAAGATATTGAGCAATCTAATGCGTTATTTAGATCATTATTTGGTAAAGAGCATTATAAGATTGAAGACGTAGAGAGCGAAGGGGTTAAAACATCATTCTTTAAGTGTGGCCCTAACAAAATAGAATTGTTACAAGCGACAAACCAAGAAAGCCCTATTGCTAAATTCATTGAAAAAAAAGGAGAGGGTATTCATCACATCGCATTTGCGGTCGATAATATTGAAAGCGAAATAGAAAGACTAACAGGAGAAGGTTTCCGAATGATTCATAAATCACCTAAAAAAGGAGCCGATAATAAACTTATAGCTTTTTTACATCCAAAATCTACAAATGGTGTTTTAGTAGAATTATGCCAAGAAATTAAGGGTTAAAACGATTTATTTTTCTTGTAGAGTTTTAAAATATGTAGTAATATTGCACTCGCTTTAGAAATAAAGTAAAATTGACTGATGTCAATTGGTCCCATAGCTCAGTTGGTTAGAGCACCTGACTCATAATCAGGTGGTCCTTGGTTCGAGCCCAAGTGGGACCACAAATAAAAACTGCTTCATTTTTATGAAGCAGTTTTTTTGTTTTAATAGGCTTTATTTGGCGTGACTCACTTTTCATCAGTTAAATCTAAGAAGGCCAAAATGAATCAAAACTTCAAAAATTTCTACAAATCCTTTGGTCACAGCAGCATAAAAACAATTATAATATTATTTTTACGTTTAATTAATAATAAACACGAAAGCTAAACAAGGCTGGTTTTAACACTATTCATGCATTTAATCGATGAAATTTACCGTTTAAAGACGTTTTTAACGTGAATAAATTTTGTTAGCTCGGTTTTTTTTTTACTTTTACAACACCTTTAATTATTAAAATGCTGAATAAGAATTTGTTTGCCTCAACGATATTTTTCTGCATAGGCATAACAGCTATGGCTCAGGGCGCTACGCCTCCACCACCTACACCACCACCACCACCTGGCTTGCCTATCGATGGAGGACTAATATTCTTGGCTGTAATTGCCTTTGCTTATGGGATTTGTCGCAGTGTTAAATTAACAAATCTAAAGTCTTCTTAATGTCTTAGTTCATTAAGGCGTTTAACATATTTCCCAATTACATCAAACTCCAAGTTAACTAGCGTTCCTTTTTTAAAGTTTTTAAAAGTGGTATGCTCATAAGTATATGGTATGATAGCAACAGAAAAGTTATTTAATTGAGAATTAATAACCGTTAAACTTACGCCATTAACCGTGATCGAACCTTTTTCAATAGTAACATTGTTTAAGGCTTCATCATATTCGAAAGTGAAAATCCAACTTCCATTTTCTTCTTTAACTTGTGTACACACGGCTGTTTGATCGACATGTCCTTGTACTATATGTCCATCTAAACGATCACCAAGCTTCATGGCACGTTCAATATTAACCACATCATTTACAGTTAATAGACCAAGATTGGTTTTGTCTAAAGTTTCTTGTATTGCAGTCACTGTATAATGCATATTGTTAATACTTACAACTGTAAGACAAACGCCATTATGCGCGACACTCTGATCTATTTTTAACGCATCAGTTATTGAGGTTTCCATTGTAATATGAAGATTACCACCTTCATTATTAAGGCTTACAACTTTTCCTAAATCTTCTATAATACCTGTAAACATAAATTATACATTATTTGGTTAAATTTGCACTTACAAAGTTAAGGACATAACTAAGCCTATTTGTAAAATTTCATAAAAAATAGGATAAATAATAATGAAAAAGGAAGAGAAAACAATCGTTGGAATATCAATTGGTGACCTCAATGGTATTGGACCAGAAATAATTATCAAAGCGTATGAAGATTCCAGGTCTTTGGAATTAAGCACTCCCGTTATATTTGCTTCTGGTAAAACGATGCAGTTTTTTAAAAACCATTTTAAAAGTAAAATTAACTTTTACAACATCGATTCTACAGATAAAATAAGCCATGGTAAGGTCAATGTGTTAGATGTCTGGCAAGAAGGCGTAACAATAGAGTTCGGTAAGACAAATCCTAAAATTGGAGAATATGCTATAAAATCTTTAGAAGCGGCAACAAGTGCCCTCAAGCAAGGGAGTATAGATGTGCTTGTAACAGCACCAATCAATAAGAATAATATACAATCCAGTACATTTAATTTCCCGGGTCATACCGACTACTTGGCTAAATCACTAAATGGCAAAAGTCTTATGTTTATGGTGACTGAAGATTTACGTGTAGGGCTCCTAACAGACCATGTGCCTTTAAAGGAAGCTTCTAACATAATTAACGAAGCATTAATTAAAGAGAAAATTAATACAGTAGTTACCTCTTTAAAACAAGATTTTAGAATTAGAAAACCTAAAGTTGCTGTATTGGCGATTAATCCACATGCTGGTGATAATGGAGTGATTGGTAATGAAGATGATGTAATTCTAAAACCAACTTTAGACACTATTAGATCACAAGGGCATCTGGTATATGGTCCTTACTCAGCTGATAGCTTTTTCGGGTCTAATACTTACCAGAAATTTGATGCCATAATTGCCTCCTATCATGATCAAGGTCTTATTCCGTTTAAAACAATAGCATTTGGGCAGGGTGTTAATTTCACGGCTGGACTAGAAAAGGTGAGAACCTCACCAGATCACGGTACTGCATATGAAATTGCAGGAAAAGGAGAGGCAGATGAAAGCTCGTTTAAGCAAGCTATTTATACCGCCATCAGAATTTTCAATAACAGGAAAGAATATAATAAGTACAATAAAAACCCGTTAAAAAAGGCCTCTAAATAGATATGAACAAAAATTGTTGATATCTAACCGATAATAAAGTAAAAATTTATATATTTGCACGCTCAAAATGAATGTGGTAATGAAGGAATTAAAGGAATACACGATTCCATTTGTGGGATTAAAAGTAGGAGAGCACCATTTTGATTATCAAATTGATAATACGTTCTTTAAGAGTTTTGAGTATGATGAGTTTAACGCTGTAGATGTTAAAATAGACCTGGTTTTAGAAAAAAAATCAACACTTTTAGAGTTGTATTTTTCCGCCACAGGTGTAGTTAATGTTAATTGCGATATTACAAACGAACCGTATAACCAAGACATAGACGATAAGTTTAAGTTGGTTATAAAGTTTGGTAGTGAGTTTAACGATGATAATGAAGACATTTTAATTATTCCACACGGTGAATATGAAATTAATGTCGCACAATATATATACGAACTGGTAATTTTGGCAGTTCCTGTTAAACGCATTCATCCAGGTATTGAAGATGGCACATTGAAGTCGGATATATTATCAAAACTAGAAGAACTGAGTCCAAATTTGGATCAAAAACAGAAATCATCAGAGGAAATTGATCCTCGTTGGAATAATTTAAAAAAACTATTAACGGATAAATAACATTTAAAATGGCACATCCAAAACGTAAAATATCTAAAACAAGAAGAGATAAAAGAAGAACTCATTATAAAGCTTCTGTACCTCAAATAGCAACTTGCCCAACGACTGGTGAGCCACATCTATACCACAGAGCACATTGGCACGAAGGTAAATTATACTACAGAGGTCAAGTTTTAATAGATAATTCTACTGAAGAAGAAAACCTAGCATAAGTATTATGCAAGCATATAAGAAAGCGCTCACTTGTGAGCGTTTTTTTTGTTTTAATTTTTTGAATAAAGCAAAAACCACTTAATTTGTACAATTATTTGCCTAAAAGCAACGAAAACTGGTCAAATTAGGTTGATTTTTCACAATTTTCAATACTTTTAAAAAACGTAAAAGCTAATAATGAGTAAAATCACAGCGGCAATAACTGGTGTCGGAGGCTATGTTCCTGATTTTGTTTTAACTAATAAAATTTTAGAAACAATGGTCGATACCAACGATGAGTGGATCACCACGCGAACAGGTATTAAGGAGCGAAGAATTCTAAAAGAAGAAGGCAAAGGCACATCGTTTTTAGCAATTAAGGCCGCAGAAGATCTTTTAAGAAAGAAGAATCTCAACCCTAAGGATATTGATTTGGTAATTGTAGCTACGGCTACCCCAGATATGAAGGCTGCATCAACTGCGGCTTATACTGCTACTCAAATTGGAGCAACAAATGCTTTTTCTTATGATTTGGAAGCGGCTTGTTCAAGTTTTCTCTTTGGCATGTCCACCGCATCGGCTTACATCGAATCCGGACGATACAAGAAGGTCCTTTTAATTGGAGCTGATAAAAATTCATCTTTTATAAATTATAAAGATAGAGCAACTTGTATAATTTTTGGTGATGGTGCAGGAGCTGTATTGTTTGAACCTAATGAAGAAGGTTTGGGTCTGCAGGATGAGATTCTAAGGAGTAATGGCGAAGGTAGAGAGTTTTTACAAGCGACCTATGGCGGTTCGTCATACCCTATTAAGGCAGATACTTTTGATGAAGGTAAACATTACGTTTTTCAGGATGGTAAAACAGTTTTTAAAAATGCCGTATTTAATATGGCCGATGTAGCGGAGCGGATATTGAAGAAAAATGATTTAACTAATGACGATATTTCGTGGTTGGTAGCACATCAAGCAAATAAGCGTATTATAGACGCAACTGCAAATAGAATTAACTTAGATGACTCTAAGGTAATGATGAATATTCAAAAGTATGGTAATACAACATCAGCGACATTACCATTACTTTTAAATGATTACGAATCTCAACTTAAAAAAGGCGATAAAATTATTTTTGCGGCCTTTGGAGGTGGATTTACATGGGGCTCCATTTATTTAAAATGGGCCTATAATTAACTAAAACTAACGAAAACAAATACCTAAACAAATGGATTTAAAAGAAATTCAAAATTTAATTAAGTTTGTAGCCAAATCTGGAGCTAGCGAAGTTAAGTTAGAAATGGATGATGTTAAAATTACCATTAGAACTGGCTCTGAAAACGAAACAACATTTGTACAGCAAGTGCCAATGCAAGCTGCACCTATGATGCAACAACCAGTTGCGCCTGCTGCGCCTGTAGCAGAGACCACTCCTACAACATCTAAACCTGAAACAGATGATAATTCAAAATATATTACAATTAAATCACCAATAATTGGAACGTTCTACCGTAAGCCATCACCGGATAAACCTGTGTTTGTTGAGGTAGGTACAAGCATTAAAGAAGGTGATGTACTTTGTGTTATTGAAGCTATGAAATTATTCAATGAAATTGAATCAGAAGTTTCTGGTAAAATTGTAAAAGTACTTGTAGATGATTCATCACCTGTAGAGTTCGATCAACCATTATTTTTGGTAGATCCATCATAATCTGAAGTTTAAAGTTTAGATTTTAAGGTTCAAAGTTTTAAAGCACGAACTGTAAACTCATAAACCAAAAACTTATAAACTCATTAGAATTATGTTTAAAAAAATACTAATTGCCAATAGAGGTGAAATAGCGCTACGCGTTATAAGAACTTGCAAAGAAATGGGTATTAAAACGGTGGCAGTATACTCCACTGCAGATGCAGAAAGTCTTCATGTTAAATTCGCAGATGAAGCTGTTTGTATAGGACCTGCACCAAGTACGGATTCTTACCTTAAAATATCTAATATAATAGCCGCAGCAGAAATCACGAATGCAGATGCGATACATCCGGGTTACGGATTTTTATCTGAGAACGCCAAATTCTCAAAAATATGTGAAGAACACGGTATAAAATTTATCGGCGCCTCAGAAGATATGATTGATAAAATGGGAGACAAGGCAAATGCCAAAGCAACCATGAAAGCTGCAGGTGTACCTTGTGTACCAGGTAGCGATGGTGTTATTGAATCCTTTGAAGAATGCGAAAAATTAGCCGAAAAAACTGGCTATCCCGTAATGCTCAAAGCCTCCGCAGGTGGAGGTGGTAAAGGGATGAGAGCCGTTTGGAAACCAGAAAATTTAAAAAGTGCATGGGAATCTGCACGCTCAGAATCTAAAGCAGCCTTTGGAAATGATGATATGTATATGGAAAAGCTTATTGAAGAGCCACGCCATATTGAAATCCAAATTGTAGGTGATTCGAGAGGTAAAGCATGCCATTTGTCAGAAAGAGATTGCTCGATACAACGACGTCACCAAAAGCTAACGGAAGAAGTGCCGTCGCCGTTTATGACGGATAAGTTAAGAGCTAAAATGGGTAAAGCTGCAGTTAAGGCAGCGGAGTATATTAAATATGAAGGCGCGGGAACAGTAGAGTTTTTGGTAGATAAACACAGGAACTTTTACTTTATGGAGATGAACACCCGAATACAGGTGGAGCATCCTATTACGGAACAAGTCATCGATTTCGATTTAATTAGAGAGCAAATTTTGGTTGCAGCAGGTGTACCAATCTCAGGTAAAAACTATACACCAAATTTACATTCTATTGAATGTAGAATTAATGCAGAAGACCCTTTTAATGACTTTAGACCTTCACCAGGTAAAATTACAACATTGCATGCGCCAGGTGGTCATGGTGTTCGTTTAGATACGCATGTATATGCGGGCTATAGCATACCACCAAACTATGACTCTATGATTGCTAAGCTCATAACCACGGCTCAGACGAGAGAAGAAGCAATAAATAAAATGAAGCGCGCTTTAGATGAGTTTGTAATTGAAGGAATAAAAACCACAATTCCTTTCCATCGTCAATTAATGGATCATCCAGATTATTTAGCGGGTAATTATACCACGAAATTTATGGAAGACTTCAAGATAAAGGAAGTCATTGAAGATTAAAAAAAAGCGACTCTTAGAAGTCGCTTTTTTTGTTTATTAACGGAAAATTTTACTGTTGAATTCAATATATAAAAATTCAAAAGTTTTAAGGTTTTTGCAGAAAACACGACATAATTAAAGTAAGAACTTATAGAAAAGCCTCTTTTTTTGCAAATTATTCACAAACACCATAACTTAGCCTTTTAAACCCCAGTATTATGAAGCTTAATAACTCAAAGTTATATTTTAGTTTTCTGTTTTTTGCATTTTTATTTGTGAGCAGTTATTCAC
>JABDKL010000035.1 GCA_013002225.1 Winogradskyella sp. | reverse complement strand
GGGTTTTTAAAATAACTGAAGGATTTGTAGAGCAGTTTGGTAAAGCACGTGTTCGAAATACACCTATATGTGAATCTGCTATTGTTGAAATAGGCATGGGCTTATCAATTGCTGGAATGAAAGCTGTGGTAGAAATGCAATTTGCAGATTTTGTGACTTCTGGGTTTAATCCTATCGTGAATTATTTAGCAAAATCGCATTACAGATGGAATCAGCAAGCGGATGTGGTTATAAGAATGCCATGTGGAGCTGGTGTAGCAGCAGGTCCATTTCATTCTCAAACCAATGAAGCATGGTTTACTAAAACACCAGGTCTTAAGGTAATATATCCCGCATTTCCATATGATGCCAAGGGGTTACTGGCTACCGCCATCAATGACCCAAATCCGGTACTCTTTTTTGAACATAAAGCACTCTACAGAAGTATAAGGCAAGATGTGCCTTCTGATTATTATACGTTACCTTTTGGAAAGGCTTCATTGTTAAAAGAAGGAGGGGCCGCTACAATAATTACCTATGGAGCAGGTGTGCATTGGGCGTTAGAAACATTAGAAAACAATTTGGACATAACTGCAGATCTTATTGATTTACGATCTCTGCATCCACTTGATAAAGAGTGTATTGTGTCCTCAGTTAAAAAAACAGGTCGTGCTATCATTCTCCAAGAAGATTCTCTATTTGGTGGTATAGCAAGCGATATCTCTGCTATGCTTATGGAGGAATGTTTTGAATACCTCGACGCACCAGTAAAACGTGTAGCGAGTATGGAAACACCGATTCCATTTATTGGCCAACTGGAAGATCAGTATTTAGCTAAGGGAAAGTTTGAAGTTGCATTAAGAGAATTAATACAGTATTAACTCTGCATTTCTTCAGCAACCTTTTCAACTTCATCTAAAATACGAAGTAAATTGCCGCTCCATAGTTGTTCAATTTGAGCTTCGGTATACCCACGCTTTACCAATTCTAAAGTTACGTTAAAGGTTTCAGAAGCGTCAGACCAGCCATCGATTCCGCCACCGCCATCAAAATCACTGCTAATACCCACGTGGTCTATCCCTATTTTTTCTACCAGGTAATCAATGTGGTTTACAAAGTCTTTGACGTTTACAGCTTCTGGGAAATTTTTTATTTGGCTAGCTTGTTCGGCAGCAATGTCCAAAACTTTTTTTCGATTAGCTATAAATTTCAATTGAGTGTCTTCGTCTAAAGCTCTAAATTCATTTCGGTTGTACCATTTTATATCTAATGAGTCTACGATCTTATCGCGTATAGCGCCCATGGCTTTGTTGCGGGCTTCATGCTTTTCAGTGTTTAGGTATGATGTAAATGCTACTGTTTGTATAACACCACCATTCTCTTTTAACCATTGCAATTGTTCATCGTCTAAGTTTCTACTATGATCGCATAAGGTCCTTGCCGAAGAATGGGATGCAATAATTGGTGCTTTGCTTAAAGCTATCATTTGTCGCATGGACTCTTTAGAAGGATGGGATACATCGATCATCATACCTACACGATTCATTTCTGCAACAACTTGTTTTCCCAAATCACTCAAACCATTATGCATCCAAATGCTATCCCGCTCACCCGTATTACTATCACATAATTGACTATGGCCATTATGCGATAAGGACATATAGCGTGCACCAAGATTATAGAATTTTTCGACATTTTTAATATCTAAACCAATGGGATACCCATTTTCAATACCGATCATTGCCACTTTTTTGCCTTTTGCGTCAATTCGTCGCACGTCCTCAGATGTTAGTGCTAGCTCAATGTCGTTTGGAGCAATGTCATTTACCAGTTTATGAATAGCATTAAACTTAGACATGGCATTGTCATATGCTTTGGCATAACCAGCTTCATTTAAAGAATCTTGACCAGTATATACAATAAACCACGCAACGTCTAATCCACCTTTTTTCATTTTTGGCAACGTGATTTGTGTATCTAAATTTTGAGTATAATTAATTGAATCGGTAAAATTCTTGACATTAATATCGCAATGTGTATCTAATGTGATAACGCGTTTATGAATAGCCTTAGCATCTGCTATGAGTTGATCTTCTTTTGACATTTCGGACTTACAACTGATAATAAGAATGGAGAGCAAAGTAAGGATACAAATTCGAGAATACATAAATTAATGAGTTTTGTTTAAAAGTAACTACAATAGGATTATAATCAAAAATAAATGGTGTGGCAATCCGTGATTTTTCGTTTAATCGGTTTAATAATCATTTTGTCGATTTGCTTGTTAAACTTAAATAGGTTAATAAGCCATTCCCATTTAATATATTAAATTTAAAAATTCCTAATAGAAAAATAGCTTATATGAAATTTAAATTACTTTATGTATTCGCATTGATCACAACCTTGTCGTTTGCTCAAAATATCCCAGATGATATTAAGCCACCAAGCTGGAGTTTAGATAACTTAAATGGTATAAAGCCTCATAAATTAGAGACTTTTGATGTTAAGGCTTTAATTGAAGAAGATAAAATTAATGACCAAGATAAATCTAAACCTTGGCGTTTTGGTCACGAACTGTATGTTGGTCACGATTTTAATGATGTGGGTGATTGGACTATTTTACCGAATGGTGATCGCATTTGGAGAATGTCATATAAATCTGAAGGTGCTTATACCTTGAATTTTATGTTTGATGTTTTTTGGATACCAGAAGGCGCTACACTTTACGTTTATAACGATGCTAAGAACGACTTAATTAGGCCTTTTACCCATCATAATAATAATCCGCAGGAAGTCTTAGGGACCTGGATGGTAAATGGTGAACAAGCGTGGATAGAATATTATCAGCCTGCTCATGTGACTGGTGAAGCCAAACTAACTGTTGGAGCTGTAGTACATGGTTACAGAACCGCGCAGACTTTTCAAAAGGCCTTAAATGATTCGGGCCCTTGCAATCAGGATGTAGATTGTGATATATCACCTGTCTCAGATCCATTTCAGTTGAATACTAGAAAAGAAGAAGTAAAGACTGCAAATGCTATGTTACTTACTGGAGGGGGATTGTGTTCTGGAACCTTAGTTAACAACACTAATAACGACGGAACACCCTATTTTTTAACAGCTAATCACTGTGGAGGAGGAGAAGGAAGTTGGGCATTTAGATTTAATTGGAGAAGCCCAAATCCACAATGTGCTACAGGTGTTAATAGTGCTAATGGATCTTTTAACCAAACAGTAAGTGGCTCTCTTTTTAGAGCTGCGAGTTCGCAATCGGATATGAAATTAGTAGAGATCACAGATACTAATTTTTTTAATACCAACACCGATCTTGTTTGGGCTGGTTGGAACCGGTCTACCACACAAACACCACAAATAAATTTCGGAATTCATCATCCTAGTGGAGATATACAAAAAACTTGTAGATACGATCAAGGAGCAACAAGATCTGTAACTAATTTTAATGGCAATCCAAATACTCAAATGTGGAGAATAGAAGATTGGGATCTAGGTGTTACGGAAGGTGGCTCTTCAGGTTCTGCTTTATATAACGAAGATGGTCACATAATAGGAATGCTTTCTGGAGGAAGTGCTGCATGTTCTGGCACTGATGATAATGGAGGTTTTGATGTTTATGGTCGTTTTGGAGTGGCATGGGATTTTGGAACTACCGCCAGCAGTAGATTAAAAGATTGGTTAGATCCGGGAAATACAGGTGTAACAACTCTGGATATTTATCCGGCTTTAGGAACATTTGATAATGATGCTACCGTGTCTGCTGGCCCAGGTAACAATTCTGAAATCTGCAATGAAGATTTTAATCCTCAAGTAACATTAATAAATCGTGGCGATTTAAATTTAACTTCTGCAGAAGTTCGTTATAGTTTGGACGCTGGTGCAGACACTGTGATTAATTGGACGGGATCCTTAGTTACTGACGAGGGTATTGTATTAGCTGCTCCTGTATATAGCGATTTAGCTCCGGGAAGTCATGTATTCTCAATTTCGGTAAGAAACCCAAATGGCGTTGCTGATGAGAATCCTTCTAATGATAACTTTTCGTTCGCTTTCGAAGTATCTCCAGAGTACGCTACATCAGAGGTTACATTTAATCTCCTAACAGATGATTATGCCACTGAGACTTCCTGGGAACTAAGAGATAGTAGCGGAACGCTTGTAAGCAGCGGACCAGCAAGTGCTTATGCCGATTTTACTACGTATCAAGAAGTGATTTCGATACCTGTTTATGATGCTTGTTATACCTTTACTATTTTGGATTCATTTGGTGATGGTATCTGTTGTAATTATGGAAATGGGGCCTACGATTTGCAAGATGAAAATGGAACAATAATTATTGCTGGTGGTGATTTTGGAAGTTCTGAATCTGTATTATTTAGTGCACAAGACCCATTAAGCGTTGATGAGTTTGGTTTAGACAAACAAATCGTTTTGTTTCCAAATCCGGTGGATGATATTTTAACTATCAACCTAAATAACATTAACGAAGATGTGAATTACAAGGTATTTAATACATTGGGACAGCAGATAACTGAAGGTAATTTAAATGCTAATGATTCACATATTTTAAATATGAGTCAGCAGGCGAGTGGGATTTATTTTGTTAAGTTAAGTACTCAAAAAAGTAGTATTACTAAAAAGGTGATTAAAAAATAAAGATAGAAGCTTTAAAAGAAAAGGTCAATTATTAATTAATAATTGACCTTTTCTTTTGTTATAAAACTTAAATGCTTTTAGGTCTGCATTTTAATAGTGTCTAAGTCATCATCTAAACTGTTAGATGTATTGACGATCTTGGTTAAAGATTTCATTTTTTTTTGATTTTTTAATTGATGAATACTAACGCTATATTCTGAAGCGTCTTTTGCTGTTCCAAGTAAAGCTTTTTGTTTCCGATGATGTACTTGATAATTGGTTGCTGTTTAAAGTTCTCATAATTGATCGATTTTAATTGATTTATATAAGAAAGACGATCCAGAATTTATATTGTTACAGTACTTTGTATAACCTAGTAATAAATTAACGTATTTTAACTAATTATCATATATTTATAACAATGAGAACCTTCGTTTGTCCTTTGTTGTGCATGATTTTTTATATTACATTTTCATGTAAAAGAAATGAAAAGGATTGTTTGCCAAAAAGTTTTAAAGTTACAGCTACGGCATATAACTCTTTAGAATATCAAACCAATTCAAATCCATATATAACAGCATTTGGAGATAGTCTAAGACCTGGTCTTCGATACATTGCAGTATCAAGAGATTTAATTGATTCGGGTTTGGTATATAATACAGAAGTTAAGATCGAAGGTTTTGACAGTCTATTTATTGTAAAGGATAAAATGAATAAACGCTGGACAAATAAAATTGATATATATATGGGAGAGGATGTTAAAAAAGCAATTTTGTGGGGAAAGAAAAGGGTAATTATTAACTACTGTAAACCTATAAAAGATGCTATATTAAATTAAACACCATTAAAAAACATAGTAAAGAGTACCATCCTTTTTTAACCATTCCCATTGTTAGCATTTTTTTAAAGTTTATCAACAATTAATTAGAAAACCCTTACAATGTGCTATTTTTGCAAAATTAAACGCTTAGCAAAATAACCTCATGTCAACAGAAACATTAAAGAAAAATGTAACCGAGAAAAGACTCTACGATTATCAAATCAAAGATCTCAATCGCATCTTTGATGTAATGAGAGAGGAGTCCCCAGATTTTAATCTTTTATACCAATTACCAACTGGAGGTGGTAAAACAGTTATATTTTCAGAAATTGTAAGACGATATATAGAAAAGCACAATAAAAAGGTAGTAATTCTTACGCATAGAATAGAACTCTGCAAACAAACATCTACAGTTCTTTCCGGTTTTAATGTAAAAAACAAAGTTATAAATAGTAAAGTTAAAGCTTTGCCAGATCAAGACGACTACCAGTGTTTTGTAGCAATGGTAGAGACCTTAAATAATAGACTTTCGGATAAAGACTTTGAACTTAAGAATATTGGTTTAGTTATTATCGATGAGGCACATTACAATTCATTTAGAAAGTTGTTTAAATTTTTTGAAAACTGTTTTATACTAGGTGTAACAGCAACCCCTTTGAGTAGTAATATTAAGCTACCGATGAAAGATAATTACAACAAACTAATTATTGGAGATGATATTTCTACACTGATAAAAAATGGTTTTTTAGCAAAAGCAGAGGTTTATCATTATGATGTAGGCTTAACTACTTTAAAAATTGGTATTAATGGCGATTATACCGTAAAATCATCTGAGGCATTATATACCAATAGTTTAATGCAATCTAAGCTTCTTACGGCTTATGAGGAATTAGCTAAAGGCAAAAAGACACTAATTTTTAACAATGGTATTTATACCTCAAAAGAAGTCTATTACACATTTAAGAAAGCCGGTTATAATGTTCAGCATTTAGATAATACAGCGAGTAAACAAGAACGAAAAGACATTTTAAAGTGGTTTAAAAACACTCCTGATGCCGTTTTAAGTTCAGTGAGTATTTTAACTACTGGTTTTGATGAGCCATCTGTAGAATCTATTATACTTAATAGAGCAACACGATCATTAACACTATATTTTCAGATGATTGGTAGAGGAAGTCGTATTTATAAGGATAGGAATTCCTTCCAGGTAATAGATTTAGGAAATAATATAGCGCGATTTGGACCTTGGGATCAACCTGTAGACTGGCATCATATTTTTAAATATCCAGATCTTTATTTAGAAAACATTGTAGATGATGATGATCTAGAACGGGACTTTGTTTATACCATGCCAGATACGCTGAAGGCAAAATTTAAAAAATCTTCATCCCTAGATTTTGATGTTAAGGCAGAATATAAGGATGTGATAAATCGTGGTAAAAAATCGTTTACTGTTATTGAGCGCTCAATTGCACAACATTCACAAATTTGTATTGAAAATAGTGAGGATGTTTATGATGCAAGAGACTTAATTAAAGATCTGCAAGACGAAATAGCCTATAGAATAAAGCAGTATTGTTACTGCATTATGAATAGTACTCAGAACTATAAGGATTGGCTTTTTGAGGAATATAATAGAAAATTACGCATTAGCTTCAATGGTAAGTTTTAACGTTTTTTTGTAAGGAATTACATTTTTATACGTTTATTTTGAATGAGGTACGGTTTTTGTACTTATATACTCAAATAAATTAAGACCTTATTAATAAGTGAAAATAACACACGCCATATTCCTTATATTATGCATGTTTTGCAGTACATTGGTGTTTTCGCAAGTTAAAGACAAAGAAAAAAAATCTATAAGAATTCCGGCAGAACAGTCTAAAACGAAAAAGGATTCTTCCCTTGTAAACATCAAGGTTGCACCAATTTTAAAACAAGAAGACAACGCTAGCGGAAACGCAGAAACCAAAGATAAAAGGTTTGTTATAAAAGAATCTGAAAAGCCATTTTTTATGACCGATAACGACGGTTTAAAGGCGCCAGGTGAGATTTTCGAAAAACGTTGGAATAAGGAAGCTGAAAAAGGAGGCATTATTAGAACTATGTCAGATCAGTTTTTAGGTGAACATAAGGTCGATACTAAGTTTGTGAATATCGTTTGCCGCGATCACGAATATCCAGATGGAGATCGCGTTAGGATATATATAAACGGAGTTATAATTTCGCCAAGTCTATTGCTTACTACTAGTTACAGAAGGGTAGAGGTAACACTAGCTCAAGGTAAAAACAAAATTGAAATTGAAGCCCTTAATCAAGGTGAATCGGGTCCTAATACGGCTGAGTTTGTCGTTTATGATGACCAAGGTAAGGTCATTTCTTCTAAGGAATGGAACTTATTAACTGGTGTTAAGGCTATAATTGTCTTTAATAACGAAAAAACCGTCATAGAACCGCAGTCAAAAGAGGACGATAAGTCAGATCATGCCTCTAATAATTAATAGGTTCTATATCTTTAGGTTGCATGCCATCAAGCTTATAATCTCCAATTCTTACTCTTACTAATCGCAATGTAGGAAATCCTAATTTTGCTGTCATTTTGCGAACCTGTCTAAACTTGCCTTCCGTAATCGTAATTGAAACCCATGAAGTTGGTCCATGCTTTTCTTCACGAACAAATCTATCTAGTATGTGTGATGTGTCCATTAATTTAGAGGCGTTACAGGGTTGTGTTAGATAAGGGCTTCCGTTTATACTTATTTCAACCCCTTTTTTTAATTGTCCTATAGCGTCATCAGTAATTTCGCCGTCTACCATGACATGGTATTCTTTCTCGACATTCCTACTTGTGATATAATGGCTAAATTTTCCGTCGGTAGTAAGTAATAAGAGGCCTTCAGACTTTTCGTCCAATCGGCCAACAGCCATTATATCTGTTGGTAAATTATAAATATCACTTAAAAGCTTTTTATTCTTTCTCTTATTTTGATTGTTAACGAACTGACTTAAAACGCCATAAGGTTTATATATTTTAAAAAATTGATGCATAAAATAATCAGGTTAATTTATCGGATGTAATACATAAAATGTTGATAATGAGTAATTCAACTGAATATTCTGTAGATAATCGATTATAAAATTCTTACAAATAATTACCTCCTAAAAAGGTGTAAATTAGGGTATGCGGATGATACTACCGCAAAGCTATTAATTAATCTTATTCTTCCTCCTATGATTTCAAAAATTACTTCCCATTCTTTACTTGCTAAAAGACTGGTGTTTTTTTTAGTAAGAAAGTCAAAATGCTTTATAAACTTCAATTTTTTTACCAATACGACATATCTAATTATACTGTTAAGTGTGTTTTGCTTGCAGGATATTTCGTCTCAAACCTATACAACCGTTGCTGATGGTCCCTGGGAAGAACCTGCAACATGGACAGGAGGCGTTGTGCCAAGTAATCCTATTGGTGCTGCAGAAATAGTGCAGATTGAGCATTTAGTTACCTTAAGTACAGTCTGGACCAATGATGGGCGTATAGAAGTTTCTACACCTGCTTCTGCAGTTGGTTCTGAGACGGTTTTAAATATACAACCAGCAGGTATAATTAATAATAACAACGACATTGTGATATTGCCAGGACCTACATTACCGATAGTAATTTATTATATTTCTGGTAGTGGTATTATTAACAACTCTGGAAATTTTATCGCAAATTCTGCAGATAATGGCCCTAGTGGTACAGCTAGAATTGGAGGAAATTTGGTAAATAATATTGGTGCAGTTATTGAAATTCATGATGTCGCTCAATTCACTGATGTAACTAATTTTGAAGGTGGTCTTATAAGACAATTTCCGCAAGTACAGCATCAGGTTTACGGCCAATTTTTCAATAGTGGTGAATTTGATATTCAAGGTGGATCATTTGATGTTAGGAATGGTGGTAGTTTAGAAAATGAAGCAGCTGGTATAATATATAATTCTGGTCGACTATCCATAGGCTTTTTTAATGGTGACATCTTAAACAATGGTAGAATAAATAATAATGCCCAAGGAGAGATTTTTTTGTATGATGATGCTAATGGCCTAGGATCGTTAGATAGTACTAATGGGCAAATTTTTAATAATGGTTATGTAGGTGGAAATGGAGAACTTTTACTACTTGAAGAATCATTATTTGGCACTGGAGAAGTAAGTGGTAACGGATTTTCTTCATTTTTCTATCCAGGTGTTTTGGATATAAATTCAGGAAGTTTAAGAGAATTTGGTAAAATTAGCACAAGAATCGAATCTACCGAATACGAAACAGGTTATAGTTCAATCGATGTACTGGTAGGCGATATTGATATTCAGAATAGTAATTTAAAAGTCATTTTTGAAAGTGCTTATATACCAACTTTGGGCGATTCATTTGTTTTATTGTCAGCTTACGAAGGTAGTATTACGGGTGAATTTACATCTTTTGATTTTCCTTCATTACCTGCAGATTTAGATTTTGAGGTAGTTTATTCTCCAATCGAAGTTACATTGCTAATTGTAGAGGCTAACCCTAGTGTGCAGTCAGGAGATTTTTCAGATCCTAATACTTGGTTAAATGGGGTGCCAGGGCCAACCGATAGTATTATTATCGGTAGTGGTACGACTGTTACAATTGATGTTGCTATTGCAGAAGGTCAAAATTTAACAATTCAGGAGAATGCAACGATTGTGATATCAGAAGCATCACAATTAGATATAGTAGGAGATGGGATGACATCGGTAGTAATTAATGAAGGTACAGTTGATGTTGTGGGAACTCTAAATATTTCGAACGGAACATCAGGTATTTTAAATAATGGCGATATCATTGTTGAAAGCACTGGAACTTTGACTATAAACAATAATATAAATTTTGGAATATCAAATAGTGGTAATTTCTTGCTTTCTGGTAGTACTAATATTGACAATGCTACTGTTGGTTTAGAAAATAATAACGACTTTACTATAGAGCAAGATGGAGATTTAACTATAGATTTTACAATAGACTCTGCAATATCTACATCATTGGGTTCTACGTTCACAAATAATGGAATAACATTTCTAGGTGCCGATACGACTACCGGAAATTCCTTAGGCTTATATGGTATTGATCATAGGGGTTATTTTGTTAATTCAGCTTCTGGAACATTAGAAATTAATAATTCAAATGAAGCTGGAATTTATTTTCCGGATGGTGAACCAGATATTGCAGGTAGAAATCCTAATGATGGAGTCTTTGAAAACAATGGAGGCTTAACGCTCAATTCTATGTCACTAGGTGCGGTTGACCAATCGGATTCAGCCTCACAGATGAAAGGAAAATATACACATATTCTTAAAAAGCGTCCAACACCAAATCCAGGACGTGATATAGACGATCTAGCTTCATATATTCAGCAAGTATTGGCGTTTCTTAATGGCACAGGAAATATTGAAAGCGATATTACGACTTTTAATGGGGGTATAATTTCACCAGGAGGTGTATTAGAGGAAGAGGGTATTATAATATTTGATGGTAATGAAGATCTCCAAAATGCTACTTTAGAAATTGATGTCAATGGAAAAACATTGAAAGGAACTGATTATGATCTTATTGCTGTAATAGGAGCTCTGACCATTGGTGGTGATATAAATGTAGACATTACCTATACACCAACCACTGGAGATGTTATAACCTTTATTGAAGCTTCAAATCTGGTTGGCACGTTTAATTCTCCTAGCTTACCTGCAGATTGGTCTATCCAATATAATTTACCTAATGCAGGTAATGTATCATTAGTTTTTGACGATGGTCTTTCTATTGATGAGAATCATTTAAATAACGTAAACATTTATATGCAAAAAGAAACAGAAGAAATTATAGTATCTGGCACATTGTTTTCGTCCACGACCTTAAAACTCTACGATATGCTTGGTAGATTAATGACAGAGAGCGAACTGGATATAAATATAAGTACTAATACTATAGAAGTTTCTCACTTGTCTACTGGCTATTATATTATCGAACTGTCGTCGGAATTAAATGGAACAAAATCTCAAAAATTAATAATTAATTAGAAATAAGTTTCTAGAGTATTAAAGGGTATTACTATTAAGTAATACCTTTTTTTTTACCACCAAGTAACAAAATATTTCTTTATCGTAGTTCTGTTATGTCTAACCCATATCAATGGTGACCGTCTTTGATCAATATATTCTTCCTTTATTTTCGTATAGGCAACATCAAATTCAAGCCATTCTGTGATGTTATAGGGTTTGATAAGCCAATCTAACTTTTTGGGAATATATATGTCAAAACTCGAGAATAATTTGATTGTCGAGAATGAAAAGTAGAATCCGCAAACACAATTTTGATTAATAGTATCTAAATTAAAATTGTCAGAATTATAAGGTAAAAATAATTGTGCTTTAAAATGAATTTTTTGTGTTATAGTATTTGCTTTTAATCCATATTTTTTAAGATAGGGTTGAGCCTGATGGCTATAGAGCAATGGAAATTGCTTCTTCTTAAATTTATTTAATTTTTCTAACAGATTATCATTTCTATTAGGCCCTATCCAATAAGCAAGTGGGCTGCTGTATTCTTTTTTAGTATCGAACAAATAGAACTTGTAAGCTATTTCTAAATGAATTGGTTTATTACTCTCAATTAAAATTGCATCTAATTCTCCAACTGTAATCTTATCATTCTGAATTTGAATATTAGTTTCAATGACTTCAATTTCCTTTATTTGATTTAATTGAAACTGTACAAATTGTTCAACCAGTTTTCCTAATCTTATTTCGCTGTTTATGACTTCAACATTGTCTTTTAGAGCTTCTGGGTTGATCTCAATGTTAGGAAAGTCGAATTCGTTATTGTTTGGTAATATTTGAGGTGTTTCATTAAAACCTAAAAACCTTAACTGCTGCTTATTCATAACTTAAATAAAAATAAAAAAAAGCACATTATATCAAAAATGTGCTTTTTATATAATGTCTAAAGGAATTGTTACTTAATAATCACTTTTTTAATTCGTTTTATACTGAATTGATTTTCAATTTTAACGATATAGAGCCCTGTGCTAAGATTAGCGACATCAATGCGTTGTGATGTTGTTTGAGTATCAAGCTCTAAAGTTTTTATAACTCTGCCATGTAAATCATAAATGATAAACTTAGAAGGGGAGGCTATCTGACCTTCAATAACGATGATTTTATCCTGTGGATTAGTGTAAATATTTAAATTCGCAAGACTTTGCTCATCGGTATGAAGTACGTTAGACTCAAATCTTAAAAAGAAGCGTCCTGCTTGATTTATATCACTATCTGCAGTAAAGGTATAAGTATTAGAATTTAACAGCGTAAAGGTATTATTACTTGTATCTTCTAAGTAAATTTCTATAGTAGATGGGATAGTCATTTCTGCCAACCGTACTGTGATAGTTTCACCTTGAGTAGCATGAATGCCTAAAGGTATAACCACATCATTCATGTCATTTTCACCAAGTGCTTGAATGGCCATTGGTGTACCTGTATTTTCCTGAACTAGATGGGTGTAAACTGAAAATGCAGGAGCATTACCACCAAACAATGAAGCATCATAACCTGGATCTAATCCAGGAGATGCGTTAGTATTAAAATAGATATCTGTCTCAAAGGTAGTAGTAGAATTATCGATTTCTACTTTAACAAATCCCATGTGGGTTCTTCCCTCAATAAAATCATCAGAATTTCCTTTAGCACGCATCTCTGGAGTAAAGGTAATTGTACCTCCACCGGTTTTTGATTTTACAAAAAAGCCTTGACCAGGCGCAATAAGGATATTACTGCCAGCATTTAAATCGTTATAAATGACCCACCCATCTGAGGCATTACCATCATAGCCATATACCGCTTTATAAGCTCCACCATCTAGTTGTGATTCATTTAAATTATAGAAGGTGGTAAAATCTAAATAGGATGCATACGGATTACCAATAAGATTCCACCCACTAAACGATGTCGCAGTTTCAGAGATTGGTATATTAACTGCGGTCGTTTCTATTGGCCCTGTAAAGGTAAGGGTAGTGCCACTAGTACCATCCTCTGAAGTTTCTCTTGCAGCTCTATAACCAACACCTTTATTAAGTGTGACATTGGTATCTGTACTCGCAAAATAAGTTTGATAGGAGCCAGCAGACTCATTAAAAGGGCCAAATAATTTTTGATCAGTATTATTTGGATTTTCGAACAAATTAGGGTTGTCTGCAGAAAAATCACCAAATGTTTGATTCATAGTAGGTGGTGATATTAAATCATTACCTGTACTGCCATTGTAGGCGTTGACGTGTCTCTGATATTTAATATTTCCAGTGCTACTGCCATTTACTATTAAACTCGAGTATTTTGAAGAGGTTGAGTGTAAAATAGCTTCGCCATTAATCGTTAAATCACCAGTAATAATAAGACTACCTCCTTCAAAAATTTCCAAGACTCCTGATGTAACTACTTCGTAATCACCTTCAATAAGCATATCTTCATCAACACCAACAATTAAATCTACACAATTTTCAGGTGCCGTAAATACACTACCTGTACTTTTAAATAAAGTATTATACCCGTCTGAAAATTCTGCTTCGATATTAACAGCTTGCCCATCAGAAATTAAACCTGTCAAGGTAATGCTTTGCGGACTTGAGGTAATATCGAATGCTTGATTATTCACCACGAGCTGTCCTGTTTCTGGAGCATTTGTATATGAAACAATTAATTCTTGAGAATAGGTATTATCCTCGATATTACATGAACTTTGAGATCCAGCAACAACTTCGGTTATTGTCGACGGATTGTCAATTGGTATAAATTGAATTAAACTTGCTTTAGGCTCAGTATTTAAATCATCACCGTCACTATATTCGGTGTTACCACCTCTTCCTCGAAGATGAATACTCTTTAAATCGTTTACGCCATCACTAAATAATTGGAGTCTTAAAGCTTCTGCATAAATAGGCGCCTGATTTGTGCCATCCCATTCATAGATAGCAGTATTAGCAAAATTTTCACCTGTACTATTATTAATCCATCCACCTTGACCTTCTTCAACTATATACCACTCACCATTGCGTAAATAGCTCACTCGCCAATTTGTATTTTGTTGCGGCTGATTAGGATACGCACCTCCAAATGTTATATAGTTAACAAATTTAGGATTTGGCCAATCAACGCGCCAATAAAAACCGTTTTCTGCATCCACAGTTCCGGAATTGTAATTAAAAGGTTCACCATATTCTGCAAATTGCGTAATAACCTTAAAATCTTCAGATGATGGATCGTACAAAATATCAATTAGATGACCTCTCCCTTCACCAGGTCCTACTGATCCACTTAATTGAGCGGATGGTAATAGTGCCAAATTACTATATGGGTTTGGGCCATTGTTTTCGTCTAAAGTTGATTCTTCTAATTGATTTATCCATTGTTCAATAACATCTACGGCTGGCTGATCTATAATCGTCTTTGCTATTGGTGGCATCATTATATTTGGATCTGTACTATTCATTCTATGAAAAAGGATAGATTTAGATGCGTCACCTGCATAAACTATTTTTTCATCTTCAGAAATTCCTAACGGACTATAAATAGCCGCTGTGAGAAGCTCAGTTGCTTCTAAACTATTAATGGCTCGTAAATCAAAATTTGCTCTGTTATTATTATCATGTCTATGACAATAGGCACAATTTAAGTCTAAATAAGACCTTGCTTTTTCGTCTAGGGATGCTTCAGTATCCAATAAGGATTTGTTAACTGGAATATCAGGTGTATCTAAATCTGATATAGTCTCATCGATTATACCTAAATGACTCAAGGTAACTAATTGGTTTGCTGTAATACCAGTTTCATCATACGTATAATCTGTATTTAAATACCTTGATTTTAAGCCTAAACCTCCTTTATTAGCTTCATTATGGCAATTTATACAATTAGAATTAGATGGAAAATGCCATATCTGTTGACGTGTGCCACCGCTTGTAGTAGCAATGTCTATTGGTTTGTCTAAACTAGATACCTGAAGAATGGCATCTGTCTGTTCGTCATTCCAATTATATGTCAAATAGTACATTTCACCGTTTTCATCAACTACAGAAAATCGTGTTTCTACTTTACGTGTAATCGAAGGATCATTATCATCAACTTTTAGGTCAAAATGTTTAATAATTACAGTTCCAACGGGAAATTCCCAATCTCCTAGATCTGAATATTTTATTTGTTCGTTCTCACCGCTATGGGTGCCATCATTATTAGGCACGGCAATCCATCTTTTTTTCAATGCGCCATCTGACCAAAACGATTCGTACAATTCATAAGGTACAAAACCATCAATAACCTCTAAAGTATTTAAATCTGAAAAAACACCAGTATCAGACAACATAAGTGGTGCAGTCCCTGAATTTTCATCATCATCGATTAATTTGTAAATATTGGTATTGGTACCTAAATTTAGAAGATATAATTCTCCAAGGTGGTCTTCACCAAATGAAATTATATCTCTAGGCATAAAAGTGGCAATTTGGGTAGATTCTCCTGTATCCGTATCAATTGAGAAGATCTCGTCACCACCACCATAATCTGCACAGATATATTTACCGAATAATTCGGGTATTCCAGAACCTCTATAAACATAACCACCAGTAATTGAGTTAACTTGGTCATGACCAAATGTTGTCATTGGTTCAGTGTGATTCATGTTATTAAATAGTTCTGAGTAACAGCCAGGACCATTAATAGTACCTTCAAATACAGGCCATCCAAAATTTGCACCTGTCTGAACGACGTTAACTTCTTCCCTTGAATTAAGTCCTACGTCTCCAATATATAATTCCCCTGTTTGTCTATCCTTAGTCATTCTAAATGGATTTCGAAGACCAATGGAATAATATTCTTCAAAAAAGTCACCTTCTTCAAAAACATCATTAGGGTCTGGTGTTAACAAATTTAATTCGCCGTAGATATTTGTAGCTGACTCAGGCGATAAATCAGAAAAGGGATTGTCATTAGGTATCCAATATTCTTCACCAGTAATTTCATCTGGGTGACCTGCATGTTCTGGCTTTTTTCTAAAAGGAGGATGACTTTTTGAAGGGTCCTTATCAACATCTATTCTAAGTAATCCTCCATCAAGGTTATTCACGATATCTTGGGCTTTTTTCCAAGAGGCCATATCTCCGGTGGTTAAATATAAAAAGCCATCATCACCAAATTCTAGTCCGCCACCATAATGCGTAGTCCCATACATTCTATTTTTTAATACTATAGTTCTTGAATTTTCAACAAAAGTTAAAGTTACTGGATCAACTTCAAATCTTTCAAGAATTAGGAAGTTCCCCTGGTGTTCATTATCACCATAAGAACATCCTTGACCTGTATAGCCCCCAAACGCTGGTAAATTTTCGCCATCAGCATTCTTGGTAGCATAGTAGACGTAAAAATAATTCTGTGGATTTATAGTTGCATTAAAATCTGGATGTATAGCCAATCCTAAAAAGCCACCATCAGACACTAAGCCAACATCTGCTGATAAATCCAATAGCAGATTTTTGTCCAAGGTGGATTCATCATTATCAAACCAATAAATAAGACCATTGAGTTGACCTAAAATAATCTTTTCTTGCCCTGGAACCATTTTAAAGGCAATAGGATAGAAAAATGTTAAATTAGGAAATGCTACTCTATATGTAGCATCTAAATCTGTTTCTACAAAATGTGGAAATGCTTCATTTGCGTATGGACCTATAACTTTAGGAGTGTCTAAACCAGATCCAAAAAAATATGTCACCGAGTTATAAAGACAAAGTGAAAAAAATAGTATAAAAATTATTCTAATTTTTAACGACTTAGGGCGAAAAAGCGATTTGAAGATTCCAAATAGGCTTTTGGAAAAAAATTGATTCATTATTTATAACGGAAAAAATTAATAGCAAAGTAAATGTACAACTAATTAAAATTGAAGATTCAATTTATTCGATTAAAATTTATAAACATCGTTAAAGGTAATTTGCGTAGAATGAAGTGCTTACAAGTAAATACCCAAACATATAGAGAAATCGCAGGATTACGCTTATTTTTAATAAAAATGTAAGAAAAGTCTTTTTGTTTCAAAAAAAAATTACCACACAATTACTTTTTTTTATTTGATTTAAATTAAATTCATTTTCAATTTTTTGGATATAGATACCTAGACTTATATGATAAGCAAGAGACTTATCATCTATATTAAATAATTAAAATATTTAATTGTAAATTAAGACTATGAAAATTAAAAGTTTAATATCCGTTTCTTTTGTTTTACTTATCTGTTTGAGCTGTGCAAAAAAAATTAGTAAAACTGAAAGTAGAAATAGCCAAGTTGCTTATAATGAGTTAAAAGCGTTAGTGAACTCAAAATCATATAGTTTTAATGCGAGATCTGCTAATCCAATGCAATCTAACGAGACTATAGAAGTTAATAATTATTTATTATCTCGAACAGATAATACTGGTTTAAGACAAGATTTGAGTACTAATAAAAGTTTTATTAGTATTAAAAATGACTCAATTATTGGTGACTTAGCATATTTTGGTGAGTTACGAACCTCCTCCTACAATGATGCTGGGAACATGAATATTAAGTTTAAAGGAATGCCCTATCAGTATGAAACAATTATAAACGATAGAGCCAATGAAATTACTGTTAAATTTAAAATTAAAGGTGACTCAGAAGATTTTAATGTAATTATGGTTGTATTCCCTAACAAGAACGCAAAAGTATCAATATATAGCTCAAATAGGACGGCAATACAGTATTTGGGTGAAGTTTTGCCTATATAAAATAATAAAACTGACCAAACATTTTATCTGTAATAACTTTGACTGGTACCTTGAGTACATGCACAATTACTGATTCCATTCAATAAATCAAAACCTATAGTGACCGCATGTGTACCTGAATTAAAACCTGATAGATCATTTATGGTGATTTGATAAGCATAGGCAAAATAAAGGTTTCCCCATTGCACGCCTGCCATAGGGCCAACATTCAAAGGGTTTAAGAATTGATCATTTAAAAAACGGTAAGATGCTCCAATCCAATAATAATCACCAACTCTATTAAATTTTCTGTATTTAAAATTAATGTCTGTACTAGAACGATTATCACTATCAAATAATTGAAAGAATACGGATGGCTCAAACTCAACATCTTTATTCTTTTTACTACCGATTACCAATCCGGAATAGAGCTGATAATTTAATAGTAAAGAAGGCTCTATACCACCTGTAAAGTCCTCAGTGTCTTTTGTAACCAGATTGTTAGCGTTAAAACTCAAATAAAAGTTATCAAAACGATATAAAATACCAGCATCAAAATTATTATTAGAAATTGCTCTATCACCATTAATTGCTGGATCTAGTATTGGTATATCATAGGTTGTATTAAAATTTTCGATATCAATCCTGAAGTTGTTTATATTATAGGAAACTCCTAATGATAGATATTGCTTGGTTTTATAATCTAAAGTTAGATGATGGGCAAACGAAAACTTTATGCCTTTCTGTCTTGTATTACCATTTTTGTCATTATAAGCCGAAATGCCTATGCCAGAGCGATTGGCTATCCTAAAATCTGCGTAAATAGATTGATTGTCTGGCGCATTTTTAATCCCAACCCATTGTGTTAATCCATTCGCTCTAATTTTAAGATTATCACCAATACCTGCATAAGTAGGTGAAATAACAAAATCATTATCTGCCAGATATTGGGTCCAGACAGGTAAATTGAGTTCCTGGCTATAACCAAAACTCAATACCAAAAGCATTATATATAGTGTAAGTTTCTTCATCTTAATTGTATTTGGGCTCTTTGCATCATTATCTGTAGAGTGTAAAATGTCCTACAAATTCTTTATCTATACTTGGGTCATTTGTTTTAACAACAAACCAATAATCTCCTGTAGGAAGGTCAGTACCATTGTACTTACCGTCCCAAACTTCGCCTACGCGATAGGTTGCTATTTTACGTCCATAGCGATCAAAGATGTCAAAGGTTAGGTTTGGGTAGTTCTCAGTACAACCTGGTGCCCATGTATCATATTCGCCATCATTATTTGGAGTAAACCAATTTGGAATACAAACGTCTACAAATTCTAATTCTATTTGAGCAAATGCTGTACAACCACTGCTGTCAGTAACGATGACTTCATAAACTCCAGATTCTGTTATCGTATAAGTATTAGTAGTACCATAATCTTCACCATTCATGGTATATGTATATTCACCTGTACCTCCTGAGGCATTGGCAACAAATTGGTTAAGGTCACTTTCACTTAGTGTTAAAGACACTGGGTCATATTCTTCAATATTAAAAAACTCGGTAGATTGAATACAACCATTGGTATGCCTTACTGCTATATAATGGTTTGTGCCGACAGGTACATTAGTGAACACGTTACTCATTTGGTAAGTGCCACCATTTAGAGAATAATCAAAATCATCGGGATTTGTGTTAGAGGCATCTATTGTAACAGTAATCCTATTACCTTGCGCATTATTTTCACAAGTATATTCTATATTCAGCTCAGGATTAATAATTACTGATTCAGGGAATGTTATGTTCCATTCAGACTCACAGCCTAAGTTATCTCGTACATAGACTATATGGTCACCACCACCTAAGTTATTAAAGTCGAATTGAGTTTGAGTAGGGGAGCCAACGGTATATGGTCCATCATAATTGTCTAAACTTACACTATAAGGCAAGCTACCACCAGAAATATCTATACTAAATTCTCCATTTGCATCGCCATCACATACTTCTGGAAACATCGAATCTGGAGTAATACTTAAAACTACTGGTGCAGGTTCTACGATTGTAAAATCAAACGTTAGATAACAGCCCAATTCATCTTGAACAATAAGACTATAATCTCCTGGAGATAAATTTTCAAAGAGATTAGTTTCAAAAAACTGATTTAATTGCGGCGAAATAGCATACTTAATTTGTCCTGTTCCTCCAGTTGCGGTAACTTCTACTGACCCATTATCTGTTCCTGGACAAGTAATATTACTAACATCAATTGTTGCATCTAAAGGCTCGTTTGGTTCTGTAATACTTATAGGTTCTGATGTGAAATCACAATCACCACTTTCCACATAGACCAAATAATCTCCAGCCACTAACTCGGTAAAATAACCTGGACTGTTTTGAGTTGCAGGAATAGTATTTCCTGAACCATCTTGTAACGTATATACGTAATCACCTAAACCACCTTGTGCGGTTGCCGTAATAGAACCACTGTTGTCTCCAGTACAATTTATTGTAGGGTTTGTAGCGTCTAATACTAGCGTAAGTTCTGGTAATTGGTCTATAGTTATCTCATTAGATAAATTGGTTATACAATTATTAGTATCTCTTACATAGTACGCATAGGTTCCTGGTGGCACTGAAAATGTTGTAGATGTTGCAAAACTTCCAATTACTGTTGTAAAAGAACTAGTATCACTATACTCATATGGACCAGAACCACCTGTTGCACTCAGCGTTAAAGTTGCATCTGATAAACAGGTTTGACTTGATTCTAACACTAAGTTCGGCTCAACTTCAGTTGGACTGGAAATAACAATATCCAATGAGGTCATTTCACAATCGAAACCATCTGTTATAGTAATATTATAAGTACCTGCACCCAGATTATTGAACACATTAGAAGTTTGTGGCCCAGACGAGCTTACAGTTGGCTGTACTGTATTTAGTGTATACACATAGTTGCTACCTTGTCCGCCATTAACAGTATTTACGGTAATGCTAGCATTTTGATCTCCAAAACAAGCTAGTTGAGTTGTGCTTGGAGAAAAAGTTGCTGTTATTGGAGCAGGTTCATTTAGGGTTATAGTTTCTGAAGTAATACAACCTTCGGAATCCCTAACATTTACTGTATAGGTTCCAGCTGATAAATCTGAAAAGGTACCATTTGCCGAATAGGCTTCACTAGAAGCGCCTGTTAATTCATATTCATAATCTCCCCAGCCACCATCTGCTATAGCTACAATCGTTCCTTCGTTATTATTACAAGTCACGTTTGATGTTTCTGAAACCGAAAGCATTAAAGCTTCAGATGGAGAATTAATGATCACATTAGATGATGCTGTACAAAATGGAATATCAGTTTCTGTAATTTCTACTGTATAAAAACCGGCTTGCATACCTGTTACTGATTCAGGATTTGTAGTTGTATTTGCAGAAATAACACCAAAGACTGAAGTTCCTAATTCATCAAATACTTCATATGTATATGCTCCTGTATAATTGGTAATATTTATTTCAAATTCACCAGTATTACCACCAAAGCAAGTTACTGACTCAGTAGGAGTTAATGTAAATATTGGAAGTATAGCTTCAGGTACAACTAGCGTTGCATCTTCATCACATAAGGTTACTGTATCTGTTATTGTTATTGTATAGGTACCAGAAGGTACTCCAGAGAAAACATTTCCACTTAAAGAAATAGTAGCTGGGTTAGGAGAAATGCTATAGGCATAAGAACCCGTTCCTCCAGTGCCATTTACAGTTATTTCACCATCATCATTATTACAAGACGGTAAAGCTGTTATTGACGGTGATAAATCCAGAGGTGCTGAAATGTCTATCGTAATTAAATTTCCACAACCATTTGCGTCTTGAATTTCTACAGTATGTGTTCCCGAATATAAGTTTGTAATCGTAAATGGAGCTGTTTGAGTTTGAAAAGCTCCTCCATTAATACTATAACTGTAAGGTGGTATACCTGGAGAATCTAAAGAGACCTCTATCTCGTAATCCCCATCATTAATTGTACATGGGTTGTTGACTACAGCCGAAATAACAGGTGAAGGATCTTCTGGTAAAACTACCACAGGACTCGTAACTATACAGCCATATGCGTCTAACACATGAACGTAATAGTTGCCAGCATCTCTATTAAATGTACTTTCGGTTGCCCAGTTCACATCAGATACTAATGGAGCAGCAGGCGTCGTAGTGATTTGATATTCGTAAGGTGCAGTCCCATTCGATCCAATAGCACTGATCATTCCTGACGAAGGATTACAATTTGCATTTTGATCTACAGAAACGGTCAAGTCCAGTTGAATTAAAGACTCATTAATCTCAAATATGGATGATGCCGACATACAACCATTAAACGAACCTGATCCGTTCTCAGTAAAAACAATATAATATTCCCCTGGAGCTAATGTTCCTGGATTTGGAGTCGTTACGGTTTCTGGAACTCCAGATGTAACTGGTAAATTAGTTGGTCCATCTATAAGGACATTATCATATGCAGAATATATAGCGTAATCTACAGAGTTCGTTGAACTATCAAAATTGTCTATTGTAAAAGTTACACTTCCATTATTTTCACCTTGACAAACTACATTGTTAGGAGTCACATCTGAGGTCATAGGCGAGGCAGGGTCTATTGGTGCATCTGCAGATTTAACATAGTAACAATCTGTTACCAAATCGTGAACCACAAACGTGTAAACGACACCAGGTATTAAATTAGTAAATGTCCTTGTATCTCCTCCAGGAACATCTGGCGCATAGTATGTAGATGTATATGGTGCAGAGTTAAATTCTAAGATTCCAAATTCATAACTTCCACTACCAACAGTAGACACTGCTGTAACTTCCGCAGTACCACCACTAGCACAATCTGGTACAGTTACATTTATATCAATTAGTAAATCGGATGGAGGAGAGGCTATAACAATGTTTTGTGAGAGACTACAACCGTTGTCGTCTATTACAGTTATAGTATAATTTCCATAGTCTATAATATTAAAGGTGTGGTCTTCATTTGAAGTAGCTGAATAAGGATTTCCAGGAATAACATCACCAAAATTGTTTTCAATATAATAGGTAAAAGGAATAGTTCCTCCACTTACATTTTCCACAGTAATAGAACCTAAAGAAGAACCTCCTGGATTATTACAGGTAATATCTACCTTACTTAAATCAAATGCAATGGCGTCTGGCTCGGTTATGAGTATAGTTTCTGTAGCGGTACATGAATTAGCGTCTGTAAGAGTCACTGTATAAGTACCAGCAGGTAAACTCGAAGTCTGTGTACCGTAATCAGTACCTGTAGTATCATTGTTTATATTTATAGAAAATGGAGGAGTACCAGATGTAGTGTCTATAGTAATGTCGATTGCTCCGTTAGCATCACCATTACACAAAATTGGCTGACTCTGAGCAACTAGACTCAGATTGGGTGTTGAAAGCGGATCAATTGTAATTTCTGATGATAAAGCAGTACAACCATTAGCATCCGTAATTTCGAACTGATAGGTTCCGTCTGTAGCAGTTGTGTAGGTAAATGGAGAGCCTGTTGAGCCAAGTGGTGAATATGCTGCACCATTAACCGAAACAGCATATGTAAATGGTGCTGTACCGGTAATCGTTCCTGTCATTACAGCATCTGGTGATGCAGTACAACTTAGATCCTGAGTTAAAACGACATCAACAGTGGGCATAGTGATTGGATCAATAGTATAAGATTCTATATAAGTACAATCATTTTCATCCCTAACCTGAAATGAATAGGTGTCTGGTTGTAAACCAGTAAATACATTTGATGTCTGATAAGGAGTTACTGCAGAAGCAGGAGCGATGATTTGGTATTCTAACACTCCTGTACCACCTGTTGTACTGCTAATTGTAATATCTGAAGTTAATGCAGGACAAACGACTGGTGTACTGTCAAATTCTAAATCTGTTGGTGGATCTATTGGATCTATAGTTATATCATTTGTTATAGCCGTACAGCTATTAGCATCTCTTATAGTTACTGTATACGTGCCTTGTGTAAGACCGGTAAAGGTGTTACCACCTTGAAAATTTGTACCGTCTAAACTATAGGTGTAAGGGGCATCACCACCTGTAACGCTGGTTACTGTAATCGTACCAGTGCCAGAACAGGTTAAGTTCGAAGTCAATTCAGCTGTTCCAGAGATAGCGATATTCTCGTTAATTGTAACTGTTTGTGAATTGGTAGTACAAACCGAAGATCCCGATGTATACTGAACTACAACATCATAATCGCCCGCTACAAGTCCTGTAAATACCGAAGAATTTACAAAAGTCGTTCCTCCATCAATACTATAGTCAATAGCATTTCCATTCGGATTAGTTACATTAATGGTTATTGTACCTGTATCGCCAGAACCACCACATACAATATCTTCTGTAGTAATATTAAATTCTGGTTCTGGTATAGGATCGACTGTAATTGTTGTACTTGCACTACAATTGTTAGAATCTACGACCAAAATGTCATAAACACCTGCAGTAGTAACTACAATTTCCGGTACAGTCTGAAAATCTGACGACCCATTTATAAAATAGAAATAGGGTGGAGTACCACCTTCTGGGTAAACTGTTATTTCACCATCTGTACACGTTAATGGTATTGTGATAGCCGCTGTAACTGTAAGTAGAGGGGGCTCGATTATAGTAACATCTTCAGAGAACAAGCAGCCGTTTTCGGTTTCTATAGTTGTTGTGTAAGTCCCAGGATTTAGATTTTCGAAAATATGAGTGTTTTCTACAATTGGTCCAACACTGTTTACTAGAGTAGTCCCACTATAAATTGCGAAAGAATATTGGGGATCTACATCGTTTGCTGCTAATTGAATACTTCCTAAATCTCCATAACATAAAGGTTGTGAGATTGTAGATGTAACTGAAAAATCTCTATCTCTAATTTGAACGTCTGGCACGGTAAATACACAAGGGTTTGTAGGAATGCCCACTTGTCTAATAAAAACAGTATAAGTACCAGGTGTACTTACTGTAAATACATTACTTGGCTGATAATTGATATCATCTAAACTAAATTCATAGCCAGATGGCACATCATTAACAGTAATACTTCCTGGTGTAGTACAGATAATGTCTGTAGCATTAACCGTAGCATTTAAAATATTTTGATAGACATTAAAATAAAATTGATTAAAACAACCGCCAGGATAGTTTATAGTGAGCCTAAATTGTCCGGAGGTGTTAGCTAAATAATTTGGTCCATTTTCAACTTCATTCCAACTACAGGCAGCATCTTCATTTGCACAATCTGGATCGGCGACGGCAGCACAACTCGATTCATCCAATTGTTCCCAAATAATAGATGTAGAATCAGAAATATTAGTTTCAATAAATCGGAAGTCATTTGCTCCACATAAAAAAATGTTAGGTAATTCTTTCCCATCATTCGGACAGATCACAACCTCATCGGCATATGGTATTACAGGATTTGTAACATCACCTCCAAATAATTGAACTTCGTAAATCTGTTCAATAGACTGGCAAGGTGCAACCGCATTATTAAAAGAGTAATACGTGCCAGTTGAATTAACAGTAATTGTTTGTGTAGTCCCTATTACCGGCGATCCCGAAGGACTAGTTGACCATGAATAAGAATCGTATCCATTTGCTGCTGTTAATTCTACACTATCACCACACAATATGATATTCTCAGTAAACTCACAATCTAAGTCGGCCAAAAAATTGGTAGCCTGTGGTGTTAATAGACAGCCTGTGTTGCTATTTAAACTTGGATCGTCTGTAATTTGAAAAGTTGGATTGTAATAACCATTGTACGTTGCGTAAGCCTGATTATTTATAATGTTAGAGCATGCATCTGCAAGCTCACCACAATTATCTACAACTTGTACTTCTATTCTAATTTCATAAACAGGGTCATTCTCTTCAACTAAAGAATCATCAATATCAAAAATCAATTCTCTGGTTATTGGGTTATAGCTGTTTACCGTAACTCCTGGAGGTAAAACCAAATCATCAGGATGATTGTAAATTATATTTATAGGTAAAATATCTTTAATTTGAAAATTGGTCGCGTTATCATTTCCAGTATTTTGAAAACCAATAACATAATTTAAAGGTGAACCAAGACCAACAAGTTCTCCACCAATATCGTTACCTGCATCATCCTCTACTAATTTGGTTAGTACAATATCTGGTTCGATAATTTCAACTGCAAATGCAAAGAAGTATGGAAAATAAGTATCACCACTAGTTTCCAATCTTATAGTACCAGAGGTAGCATCGTTCGCAATTACAGAATTCCCAGGATTAGGAATAGCAATGGTACCTGTGTCAAAACCAAGGGTGTTTGAGCTATTTGGCACTCTGTTGTTAACAGGTGTAGCATCTAAGCGCGTCACTGAGCTATTAAAGAAATTTGCGACTGGTCGATCTGCTGTTGATAAACTAACACCGTTTAATCTTAATCTATCTCCTAAAATTGGACTATCACCTTCTAATGTTGCAAAGGCAAAATTCGCTCTTACTGGTGCAGGTGCAGGTACAGTTCTAAAGCCATCAACAGGGATGTCTAATGAAGGATTATTTCCAGGCACACTAATAGCACTAAACCCATCAAAACTTGTAATTGATTTGCCAGGAAGTGTCGGGTCTTCATAAACTATGAATAACGACCAGCCAGCCGATTGACCTGTACCATTATAAGGATTATAGGTTGCAGTTTCACCTACTCCCGAAGATACGTTTGCAACCGTATAGGTCCCAAGGTCCACACCAGATCCATAACTGGTCACAATGTCTGTAACATCTGCAAAACAGGCATAGGAAAAACTATCACCACCATCTACAGTAGTGCCATTTGCATCATATATAATCGTTCCTTGAATATCATTATAATTACCTACCGGACCTTTAAATCTTACCTCGGTAATAGGTTCGTTTCCTGGATTTACGGCACCCCAATACAATCCTGCATAAATAATTCTATAACAATTTGGATTAGGGATTTCTAAGTCTGCACTGGACGAACTAAATGTTGATGCATCACCATCGATATCTATGTATTGCATATCTACCTGATGATTGTAAACGGTACCATCATTAAACGCATCATTATTTGGTCCCAAAATATTATTTCCAATTAGAACTATATCCCCTTTTAGATCTTGATTGAATCTTGGTGTAAACGGCTCATAATTTTGAGCATAAGTCTTAATACCTATAAATAGCACTATCGCTACAAATACGAATTTTGAAAAAGTAGGTTTTTTCATGATTACTTATTTTTATCTTCTTTTACGCTTTTATGGGCAATGGCTCTAAAAGAAGTGCTTAACTATTGGTTTTCTATTTTTACTAGGGACATATTAATATTATACGGGTTGCTGCCTTTACGCTTTAAGGCGTTGTTTGCGGCTTCTATAGAATCAAATTTCTCATAGAATATGTAATATTTATTGGTGTTTACATCAAAGAAAAAATCTATAGTATCTCTGCCTGATGCCACAACTTTACTTAAAAACTCATTTCTCTTTGCTTTATCTGTATGAACAGCAATAATGAGATAAAAACCACTGTCTACATTATTAATATTTTTTAAAATTTTAATATTATTTCCTAATGCTTCACCAAAATCAAAATCTTCGCTTGTTAATGCAGTCTCTGAGGTTGCAGTAGAAGTCCTTATAGATTCTAATGTGGCTCTATCTTGTGCAAAGCGCTCTTCTTCATTATCAAAAGCAGCACGTTTTATACGTCTTCTTTTTTCAAATTCTGTAGCGATTCGAATTTCTTCTAATCGTGACTCTAACTGTGACCTTGTTGTTGTTGCCCTTAATTGTTCTGCTGTTAGTCTTTCAATTTCCTTCTTATAGAATAAATTGACTTCATCTAGATTCTGGGTTGCAACTTTGGAGCGCTCATTATACATAGATTTTAAATCTTCTAACTGCTGGCTGCGTTGTTCAATAATTTCGTCAAGTTGAACCTTTAGGGCTTTTAAAGCATTGTTTTCTGCGGTAACGCTTTTAAATGGTTTTGGCTGTACAGCAATTCCTTGCTCGCTTAAATCATTTTCTTCTTTCAGGTCTTTAAGGTTTTGGTTTTTAATTTCAACAGCAACATCAAATTGTTTTAATAATTCGGTTTGTATAGCTTTTGCTTTATCTGCTCGCTGTGTTAATTGTAACATTGACTTACCAAGATCATCCGTTGGGCTTGTTATAGCTTCATTCGTAACTTTTTGTTCTTCTAATAGTTTGGCTTGTGCTTCCGCCTCTTTTTTAGCCTTCTGTTCTTCTAATAGTTTAGCTTGTGCTTCAGCTTCTTCTTTAGCTTTTTGTTCTTCTAATAGTTTAGCTTGTGCTTCAGCTTCTTCTTTAACTTTTTGTTCTGCTAATAATTTAGCCTGAGCTTCAGCTTCTTCTTTAGCTTTCTGTTCTTCTAATAGTTTAGCTTGTGCTTCAGCTTCTTCTTTAGCTTTTTGTTCTTCTAATAGTTTGGCTTGTGCTTCCGCCTCTTTTTTAGCCTTCTGTTCTTCTAATAGTTTAGCTTGTGCTTCAGC
>JABDKL010000019.1 GCA_013002225.1 Winogradskyella sp. | reverse complement strand
CTTTTGAAGGCATCCACGGTTATGAAAATACCGTAATCCCTGAACTGGAACGTGCTATTTTATCACGACATAATATTAATTTATTGGGATTACGAGGTCAGGCTAAAACTCGATTAGCACGGATGATGGTTGGTCTTTTGGATGAATACATTCCAATCGTTGAAGGTTCTGAAATCAATGATGATCCCTTACAACCTATTTCGAGATTTGCTAAAGAACAGATTGCTGAAAAAGGAGATAATACACCAATTGCATGGTTACATAGAGATGACCGGTTTGCTGAAAAACTAGCAACACCAGATGTCACCGTTGCAGATATTATCGGAGATGTTGACCCGATAAAAGCAGCCAATCTAAAATTGAGTTATGCCGATGACAGAGTGATACACTATGGGATGATACCACGTGCTAACCGTTGTATTTTCGTTATTAACGAACTGCCCGATTTACAAGCAAGAATTCAAGTAGCCTTATTCAATATTTTACAGGAAGGAGATATTCAAATACGTGGATTTAAACTGCGACTTAATTTAGATATGCAGTTTGTGTTTACGGCAAATCCTGAAGATTATACCAATAGAGGAAGTATTGTTACGCCATTGAAAGATAGAATTGGGTCTCAGATCTTAACCCACTATCCAGAAAACGTGGAAACTGCGAGGACCATTACTTCGCAAGAAGCAAAATTAGTTGAAAGTCAGGCTAAAAATGTTTATGTCCCAGACTTGGCCAAAGATTTGTTAGAGCAAATTAGTTTTGAAGCTCGTGAAAGTGAGTACGTCGATGTTAAAAGTGGAGTGAGTGCCAGAATGAGTATCACCGCATTTGAGAACCTATTGAGCACTGCAGAACGACGCGCTTTGTTGGCAGGAGACGAGCAGACTACCGTAAGACTTTCAGATTTTATTGGGATAATTCCAGCAATTACCGGAAAGGTAGAACTAGTTTACGAAGGTGAACAAGAGGGAGCCGATTTTGTGGCTAACGAATTGTTAAACAATGCGATTAAAACCTTGTTTCCAAGATATTTTCCAAAAATTGAAAAGTTGGAAAAGCAAGACGAAGAAACCCCTTATGACGATTTAATTTCCTGGTTTTTTAATGGTGATGGTTTCGAATTGCTTGATGATTTTAACGATGCTACCTATAAGTCAAAACTAGATGAGGTTAAGCCTTTAGATACCTTAATAGCGGACTACCAACCAGAGATAGATCCAAAGGATGTCTATTTTGAAAAAGAATTTATTCTTTGGGGATTAACACAATTTAAAAAATTAAGTAAATACCGTTATGCAGAAGGGATGCAGTTTAAGGATCCTTATGGAAGTTATATTAGTGGATTGTAAAAAAAATTAAATTTATTGAAAAAAGCGTAGCATCGAATTGTTAAAAATTTGTGCTTGATTTTTTATACAAACTTAATGCATGGTAGGTACTTAATTTGAATATTTGAATTGTTAGATGTTGTAACTTTAAATAGGTTTTCGTGCATACGCAGTCATAGAAATGCATTGGTAGCCTATGAGCGTAATGAGTTGTAGTGCTTTCATAATATTCGTTTATTATCAATCTATTCTTTCTTTTTCATCTTCAATACTGGTATCTCGTTTTCTTGCTTTTTTAATATCATCACGACCAAAATTATAGGTGAGATTAAAACGAACTTGTCTGCTGTCATTCCCTCCACTACCATCGATAAAAAGATTTCCAAACCTGGTTGTCCCTTGCCACGGTGAGGTATAAAGAATGTCATTAAATCCTAATCTTGCGGTTAATTTATCATTAAAGAATTTCTTCTGAAATGCTAAATTCAGCGAACCTAAACTTCTGGTTTCATACGTGCCTCCCCAAACAGATGGCGAACTATACCAACCCGAAACCTCTGCAGTAATTCCTTTTGGAAGTTTAAAAGTATTCTGCGCATAAAGGCTTAAAGTATTCTGTTCTGTGGAAACAAAATCTGGATTAGTCGCCTCATAAATACTTCTGTAGGCATTGACGCTGACGTAAATACTCCACCATTCGTTAAAACGCGTTGGGTAAGACACTCCTAGATTAATTATTTTCTGATTGGCCACATTTCTCTGAATTATAAAGTTTTGATTGTCGCCAACAGCTTCGGTAACTTGTGCGAAGAAGTCTTCGATAAAACTATAACTTAATGAGGTCGTTAACCTATAATTAAAAGTATGCGACAACTTTAGATTGTCTGTGTATTGTGGTTGTAAAAATGGATTTCC
>JABDKL010000005.1 GCA_013002225.1 Winogradskyella sp. | reverse complement strand
TGGTAAACTTGATCTAAGTCAGGCAGAAGCTGTTGCAGATCTTATAGCAAGTGAAAATGAGGCCTCACATCAAATCGCTATGCAACAAATGCGTGGTGGCTTTTCTTCTGAAATTGCCAAACTGCGTCAGGAGCTGCTAAATTTTGCATCTTTAATTGAATTGGAATTAGATTTTTCTGAAGAAGATGTAGAGTTTGCAGATAGAACAGAATTCACCGCCTTAGTTGACAAGATCAATACGGTTTTAAAACGGTTGATCGACTCTTTTGCCGTTGGAAATGTTATTAAAAACGGAATTCCTATTGCAATTGTTGGCGAACCAAACGTTGGTAAATCTACTTTGCTTAACGCTTTATTAAATGAGGATAGAGCCATTGTTAGTGAAATCGCTGGTACAACGAGAGATACTATAGAGGATGAAATTTCTATTGGTGGCATTGGGTTTAGGTTTATTGACACAGCTGGCATACGTGAAACGGAAGATGTTGTAGAAAGTATAGGCATAAAGAAAACGTTTCAAAAAATTGAAGAATCGCAAGTTGTTATTTATTTATTTGATGGGTCGTCAAGCTTAGAACAAGTAGATGCTATTAAGCTGGAAATTGAAAAAATAAAAAATAAATACCCTCAAAAACCTCTAATAATTCTAGCCAATAAAGTAGATCAATTGTCTGCTGATGAGCAAAAGAGACTTTCAGATAAGATTTCTGATTGTTACTTAATTTCAGCCAAGACAGGTGAAGGTGTTTCAGAATTAACGGATAGCTTACTCGATCTTATTAATACAGGAGCCTTGCGTAATAACGAAACTATAGTTACCAATTCAAGACATTATGATGCTTTATTAAAGGCGTTTGAAGAAATGCAAAAAGTAAAACATGGCTTGGAAACTGGATTGTCGGGAGATCTGTTAGCCGTAGATATAAGACAAGCACTTTATCATTTTGGTGAAATAACCGGTGAGATTACTACAGATGATCTTTTAGGTAATATTTTTGCCAATTTTTGTATCGGGAAGTAATTTCCTAAATTCTAATCTTCTGTTAAACAAAATCAATAGTTGTTAAAATTTCGTAAATTTGAAATTGGTATGAAACAGGTGTTCAATAAAGTAATGTCACTGACGATGGTTTTTGTAGTCTTATTTTCTACAATGTCATTTACTGTGAACATGCATTATTGTGGAGGTGTCTTAGTAGAAACTGCTATCTTTCAAAAAGCCAAAGGTTGCGGTATGGAAATGGAAAAACCATCGACTGAAGGGTGTTCTATTACTAAGAAAAACTGTTGTGAGGATAAACAATTAGCAATTAAAGGTCAAGACGAACTACAACTAAAAGTTGATAAAATTACGTTTGAGCAACACGTATTCATAGCTTCATTTGTTTACACTTATGTTAACCTTTTTGAAGGTTTAGAAAATAAAAGATATTCTTACGAAAAATACGAACCACCGCTCGTCATAAGGCGTATCTATAAGATTGACGAGACATACTTAATTTGATTTTTAAACAATAGACTTTTTTATCCTATGACTCCAATGTCGTAAGGATAATTCGCCGTATTCGGTGTTTTCTTTACACCAATGTCTAACTGTTTAATAATCAAAGCCAATGCTCAATAAAAGCATCAAATTTTTAATAGAAAATAAACTCGTTGCAGTTCTGCTACTCGTCCTTTTTGTAGGATGGGGAACGGTTAATGCACCTTTTAATTGGGATACAGGTTTCTTACCAAGTAATCCAGTTGCTGTAGATGCCATACCAGATATAGGCGAAAACCAACAAATCGTTTTTACAAAATGGGATGGTCGTTCGCCACAAGATATAGAAGACCAAATTACGTATCCATTAACCACATCCTTGTTAGGGATTCCTGGAGTAAAAACCATTCGTAGCTCTTCTATGTTTGGCTTCTCAAGTATCTATATCATATTTGAAGAAGACATAGAATTTTACTGGAGTAGAAGTCGTATTCTCGAAAAACTCAATTCCTTACCAAGTGGGTTATTGCCAGAAGGTGTTAATCCTGCTTTGGGACCAGATGCCACAGGGTTAGGACAAATATTTTGGTACACTCTTGAAGGTCGTGATGAAAATGGAAACGTGACTGGCGGTTGGGATTTACAAGAGTTACGCAGTATTCAAGATTACTACGTAAAATATGCCTTATCCTCTGCAAGTGGTGTTTCCGAAGTTGCTTCTATTGGTGGTTATGTTCAGGAATATCAAGTGGATGTAAATCCGGAATTGATGCGTCAATATAATATTGGATTGCATCACGTTGTAAAAGCTGTTAAAGAAAGCAACAAGGATATTGGTGCGCAGACTTTGGAAATTAACCAAGCCGAATATTTAGTTCGTGGTTTGGGTTATGTAAAATCCATTTCAGACATCGAAAATGCAGTAGTCACTTCCGAGGATTACACAGCAATCAAAATCAAAGATATTGGAAAAGTCTCTTTAGGTCCTGCAACAAGACGAGGATTATTAGATAAAGAAGGTGCTGAAGTTGTTGGTGCTGTTGTGGTAGCTCGTTATGGTGCAAACCCAATGGAAGTCATCAATAACGTAAAAGAAAAAATTAATGAATTAAGCGCAGGATTACCTTCAAAGGTATTGGCGGATGGTAGAACTTCCCAAGTAACCATAGTACCCTTTTATGACAGAACGGAACTGATACAAGAAACATTAGGCACACTCAATGAGGCTTTGACTTTAGAAATACTTATAACCATTCTGGTCATAATCATTATGGTGTTCAATCTTCGAGCTTCAGTATTAATTTCTGGACTACTGCCAGTAGCAGTTTTAATGGTGTTTATTGCGATGAAGCTCTTTGGTGTTGATGCTAATATTGTCGCAT
>JABDKL010000141.1 GCA_013002225.1 Winogradskyella sp. | reverse complement strand
TATTTGTATTTGCACACCAGTTATAGTTCCGGTTTTATCCTTTAGTTCTATTAAGTCTTGATTTATTCTACGTTTATATAATTTGGTATATAAATTAAAAATCTTGTCCATAATTTTAAGTCCACTTCCGGTGGATGTGGCTTTATTTGTACTTTCTCCTGCCATACCTCCTCCATTGTCTTCAATTAGCAACAATAGATACTCTATGGTTTGATCAATTTTTATTATTAAATGTCCATTAGTGACGTTTGCTAAACCATGTTTAATAGCATTTTCAACGTAGGTATACAACACGTGTTTTGGAACCATAGATTGAGTATTCACATGTTCTGCAATTTTAATGGCATAGGTAAACCTATCTATAAATCGGGTTTGCTGAAGTTTTATAAAATTCTCTGTGTAGGCTAACTCATCTTCTAAAGTGGTCGATATTTTATCGGATTGCTTTAAGGTATCTCTCATAAAACCTGAAAATCTTGAGATAAACCGATCGGCTTCGAGTTTATTATCCATTAATGTCATTTCACTTATGGTATTTATGGCATTAAATACAAAATGAGGATCTACTTGATTCTTGACAGTTTTAAGTTGAAGTTCAGATATTTCTCTTTCAATGTTTCGTTTTTTTGCCTCGATAATTTTTTGACCTTTAACGGCCAGTAGTAAAATACCCAATACTAAACCGTAAATAGCCAAATACATAAGGTACTTATAATAGTAGTTAGAATTATAATTATAATTATAGAACGAAACCGTATTAGCTCTCTGAAAATAGAATTGATTGCTACTTTGATCTATTTGCTTTAAACCATACTTAGAGCCACTGTCGACGTCTAGATTAAAATCAATATTTATTGTTGTGACATCTTTAAAATTAGATCTATAGATGTAAATGTCGTTGTTAGTGCGACTTAAACCCAACCACTCGTCTTGCGAGTCTCCATCTACATCATAGTGATATAACAACAGATTAGGAACTAACTTGTATTCGTTTATAAGTGTGAGTTCATGATTATAAATATTAAAGGACCCAGAATTAAATTCATATAACCCAAAGGTATCTTCTGATATCTTAAAGAGATTAGAACTAATGGAATTAACTGTCAATACTGTTTCCTTTTCTAGGTGTCCATCAAGAGATAATCTTATCAATTTTGATGCAAATTCTTGCTCCTGTCTTGAACGTATTTGAGCGATTAATTTGATGCTATCATTAACCTTTAATGCTGTGATTGCCACACTGCATAAACATTTGAATTCTTTTGGTTTAAACAAAAAACTCATATCATTATCTAGAACGGTTAACCAGGAACTATAATCTGATCGAAGTGTGAATGTACTATCTATCGTATTGCCAGATGCGTGCGTTAAGAGCAGTAATTCGTTTTTTTTATCGCTATCCAAGTCCTGTATCTCTGAAACACGAGAAACATTGGTTATATGTGGTGATTTGATGATGATTTTACGGATAGGGTCATATTTATAAAAATTTCTAGGATTGCCTGAATAGCCGTTTGTAATGCCAAAATAAAGTTCCGTATCATATTGCATTGATTTGTCAAATGGTATATCTGTAGTATACTTAAACTCATATGCATCATTGTACGCGGTCATCACATCCACAAAGACCTCATTCTTTATATATGAACCATCACGCTTATGTTCAATGATGCTAAGGAAACTAGAGTCATTACTACGTGTTGGTATATAGATCTCTTTATAGCCATTATTATCTAAATCTCTAAACCATATGATCTTCCTATCATCCACAAATGATTTATCCAGATTATACTGATCTATTAAATCACCTTCTGAATTAAATAAAACGTAACTGGCATTTGTTAATTTATTATCTTGACGAGGTTGTGCAACTATCTTTTCACTTTTACCATCATGATCTAGATCTTCAAAATAAACGACACATTCATCGCTTAAATATTCCTCATTGACCTTTACTATTTTATACTTTGAAAAAAAGTCAGGTAGCAAATAAATAATACCAACAGTTATAAGTACTGCCAATACAAATGGATTGAGGAATAATTGAATTAATCTTTGCCTCATTGAGCTGGTTGGTGAAATAGTGGTTACGGTCTATTAAATTTATGGAATTTGTACCATAAACGTCCAAAATAGTGGTGATTTGCAAATATTACGGCTATATATGAGTACTCAAATACTCAAAAATGAGATGTAATACACTCAACTACGTCTGTAAATTATCAATATTTAAGAATTAATATTGCTTACATGATAATCAGAAATTAAAAATTATCATATGAACGGAGTTAAAAGCCATACAGTAATGTGTGGCTTTTTTTATAAAACGTTGTTCTACTGCTTTTAATAGTATAACTTAGTGCTATAAACCATACTATGCCCAACCTTTTTTCATACGGCACCTTACAACTATCAAAAGTACAGACGGCACTTTTTAAACGCTAGCTCAAAGGCCAGGCAGATGTCTTAGAAGGCTATTGCCAAATGGAGATCACTATTGGAGACGATACGGTTGTTGGGCTTAGTGACAAAGCCACACATATTATTATTAAGTACACAGGGAATCCTAAGGACCAGATAAACGGTGTGGTCTATGAATTGACTGAGGCTGAGCTTGCCATTGCAGACCAGTATGAAACCGCAGATTATCGCCGAGAACTGGTCGTCCTTGCCTCTGGCACCCAAAGTTGGGTGTATGTAAAATAAGTACGTACACCATCGGCTACTTTTTAACCTTTAGCTGTTCATAACTTTAGGTCTTTTATATTGATTATCAATGAGTTAATATGTACATTTAGTGCTGCCTAATGGCCGTATTGAGCGATACAAAGGGACTGTTATAGAGCCCTCCTTAACACCAGACTTCACTCCAATAGCACCGCTCAACGTTTATAGACGAGACATTTTTTATATGTAGTGACTTCAGTAAGTTACTATTCTCACTTGCTGATGTTTTAATAACAAGCAGAATTAATTTAATACCATTGATTATGATTACACCACGTAAACGTAATGAGGTAGAGGCCGATATT
>JABDKL010000138.1 GCA_013002225.1 Winogradskyella sp. | reverse complement strand
TAGAAAAAGCAGATTTTTCGACGTCTTCCTATGAGCAAATGTATGAATCGGATATCATACTAATTCTAGAAAATGGACCTGAAATTTCAAATATTTTAGTTGGAAAAGCACCTTTTGTTGCTGCTTTAAAAAAACCTGTGCTAATCTTGGCTCCAGAACTAAGTGAATTAAGGCGTATTGTTAAAGAAGAAAAGTATATTGCTACCTATTCAAATAAGATTGAAATTAAAGAAAAACTCAAAAACCTCTTATTAGATCAGTTAAAGTCAAATAAAGATGTATCTGTTTTCAGGAATTATTTTAGCATTGACAATTTTAAAAACCAACTCAACCAAATTTTAGAAAATTAACGACTTTGAATTTTTCAATTCTAATAACTACATATAACCGGTTAGATGACCTTAAACTCACATTAAATTCTCTTGACCAATATTTCTCTAGAGACGATATTGAGTTTTTGATTTGTGTTGATGGCTCAACGGATGGGACTTACACGTTCTTAAAGGAAAATTACCCTAATATTTCCTTGATTAATCATACAACATCTAAAGGGCTTATTGCTAGTAGAAACGAATTGTTAAGTTTAACAAAAGCACAATATGCCATATCATTGGATGATGATGCAAATTTTTTATCAGACAATGTTTTAGAGCATATAGAAACAGTATTCAAAACATATCCAAAATGTGGTTTGCAAGCATTTAGCATTTATTGGGGTGTTGACGCACCAGAAAACACGTTAAATTATGAAAATATAGAACGTGTTAATGGATTTGTAGGTTGCGGTCATGTATGGAATATGGAAGCTTGGAATGCTATTCCCGATTACCCTGCTTGGTTTATTTTTTACGGCGAAGAAGATTATGCAGCGTTTCAATTATTTAAAAAAGATTGGCACATTTTTTATAATCCAGAAGTTTTGGTGCATCATCGGGTAAATATAAAGCATAGGTCAACCCAAAAGGATTATGCAACCAGGCTTCGTAGGTCTTTAAGGTCTGGATGGTATTTGTATTTTTTGTTCTATCCAGTAAAATTGATTCCTAGAAGAGTCTTATATACGTTATGGATTCAATTAAAAACAAAAGTATTTAAAGGTAACTTTAGAGCTACATTAGCCATATTTAAAGTACTTTTTGATGTGCTTTTACATTTGCCAAAATTAATAACAAATAGCAACCGATTATCCTCTAAAGAGTTTCAGGAATTCAGTAAATTGCCAAGTACAAAAATTTTTTGGAAACCAAACAACTCAAATTCTTAAAAGATGAGTTTTATAATTGCTGAAATAGCACAAGCACACGATGGTAGTTTAGGAACTGCACATGCGTACATCGATGCCTTGGCTAAAACTGGCGTACACGCTATAAAATTCCAAACACATATTGCTGAAGCAGAAAGTAGTATTCATGAGCCATTTAGAGTGCAATTTTCTAAACAAGACGCCACGCGTTTTGATTATTGGAAACGTATGGAATTTACGCTTGAGCAATGGAAAGACTTAAAACAACATTGTGATGAGGTAGGTTTAGAATTTATGAGTTCACCTTTTAGCAATGCAGCAATAGATTTGCTTGAAGAGGTTGGTGTAAATCGTTATAAAATAGGTTCTGGGGAAATAACAAATTTTTTATTGTTAGAAAAAATTGCACAAACAAATAAACCCGTGATTCTTTCGTCTGGAATGAGTTCTTATGACGAATTAGATGCTACAATAGACTTTTTAAAGTCTAAAAATGTGATGTATTCTATTTTACAATGCACAACCTCCTATCCAACTAAACCAGAGCAATATGGCCTTAATGTTATTAAAGAACTTAAGGAGCGTTATCAAGTTCCTATAGGATTTTCAGACCATTCAGCAAACATAGAAACATGTATCGCTGCTGCTGCTTTAGGAGCCGAAATATTTGAATTTCATGCCGTGTTTAATAGAGAACAATTTGGTCCAGACACAACGTCATCTTTAACTATCGAGGAAATTAAATTGGTGTCTAAATCAATAAAAAACATAGAAAAAGCTCTACAACATCCAGTGTCTAAAAATGATAATAGTGCTTTTAAAGATCTAAAAACAATTTTCGAAAAAACCCTTGCTGTTAATAAGCGATTGAATAAAGATCATGTTATAACATTCTCTGATTTGGAAGCTAAAAAACCAGCCAATAAAGGAATTGCAGCCAAATACTTTAACGACGTCATTGGCAAGTCTCTTAATAGAGACATGGTGCAATGGCAATTTTTAACCGAAGAGGATATCAATGAGTAAAAGAAAAATATGTGCAGTAGTTACTGCAAGACCATCATATAGCAGGATAAAAACTGCCTTGAAAGCCATACAAGAACACCCTAAATTGGAGTTACAGCTCGTAGTTGCAGCCTCAGCTTTATTAGGGCGTTATGGTAACGCAATTAATTATATTGAAGAAGATGGTTTTAAGATTGATGAAAAAGTATTTATTGTATTAGAAGGCGAAAATAAAACCTCTATGGCTAAAACCACTGGGTTAGGTGTCATGGAGTTAGCTAATACATTTTATAATCTAAAACCAGATGCTGTGATTACTATAGCAGATCGCTTTGAAACCATAGCAACGTCAATCGCTGCTTCGTATCAAAATATACCATTGGTTCATATACAAGGAGGAGAAGTTACTGGAAATATTGATGAAAAAGTAAGGCATGCTAACACCAAACTTGCAGATATACATTTTGTAGCGTCTGACGAAGCGAAAGCACGAGTAATAAAAATGGGCGAAGATGAAAATTATGTGTTTAATACCGGGTGTCCTTCCATAGATATTGCTTTTGAAGTTAGTAAAAACAGTAAGTTAAATTTCAATCCAATTGAGAAATACGGAGGTGTAGGTAATAAAATTGATTGGGAAAAGGAATATATAGTAGTAATGCAACATCCAGTAACTACCGAGTATAAACAAAGTAGAGAAAATGTTTACAAAACTTTAAAGGCAGTTCATGAATTGGAATTACCAACATTTTGGTTTTGGCCAAATGTAGATTCTGGAGCAGATGGTACATCAAAAGGGATACGATCTTATCGTGAGGAACATCAACCAGATAACATTCATTTTTTTAAAAACATGAAACCGGAAGATTTTTTACGATTGTTGTGTAATAGTAAATGTTTAGTAGGTAACTCTAGTGTTGGTATTAGAGAATGTGCTTTTTTAGGTGTACCAGTTGTAAATATTGGTACGAGACAACATGGTAGATTGCGTGGTGATAATGTTTTAGATGTTACTTATGACGAAAATGCTATTAAACAGGGTATTTTAAATAGGTTGCAAATGCAAAATAAAGTGACTCAAAACAACATTTATGGTGGTGGTAATTCTGGAGAAAAAATGGCAGACATTTTAGCTAACATTGAATTAAAATATCATAAAACCATAATGTATTAATGAGGGTTTTAGGCATCATACCGGCAAGAGGCGGATCAAAAACAGTTCCAAAAAAAAATATTAAAGAGTTAGGTGGAAAACCTTTATTACAGTATACTGTTGAGGCTGCAAATGATTCAAAGTTGATATCAAGATTAATATTGAGTTCTGATAGTGATGAAATTATTAGTGTTGCTGAACAACTAAAATTAGAAGTCCCTTTTAAACGACCTATAGAGTTAGCTCAGGATGACTCAACAACAATTTCAGTAGTTTTACATGCATTATCTTTTTTTGAGGCTCAAAATATTTTCTTTGATGCAGTATGTTTACTCCAAGTCACAAGCCCATTTAAAACGGGTGAGTTCATTGATGCTGCAATCAAAAAATTTATAAATCAGGGGTGCGATTCATTAATATCAGTACAACGAATACCCGATAAATATAATCCCCATTGGACATTTAAGAAGGATAATTTTGGAAATTTAAAACTGTCAACAAATGATGAGCAAATCATTCCTAGAAGACAGGATTTACCTAATGCATATCATAGAGATGGATTAATATATATTACAAAAGCTGAAGTAATATTGAAACAAAACTCATTATACGGAAAGATTATAGGTTTTATTGAATCACCACTAAAAGAATCAATCAATATTGATACTCTCAATGATTGGGAAAAAGCTGAATCGTTTCTGAAATCAAAAAATCCCTAACTATATTATCGACGTGAGTATTAAAAAAAATAAAATAGCACTGGTAATTTCGGATGGTGTTGGATTTAGAAACTATATAATGAGTAATTTTCTTTCTAAAGCTCAAGAGCAATTTGATGAAATTCTTATTTATTCGGCATTACCTAAATCTTATTATGATGATTATATTATAGATAATTGTGTCATTGTTGATCTGGAAGATTATAGAGAAACTTCTAAAACTTGGTTCTTTAGAAAATTAAAAGAGGTCGCGCACCTCCAAAATCATAAAAAAGAAAATTACGGAATACGTGCTAATTTAATTCGTAATTATCCTACAGCTCGTAGTAAAAGGGCTTTATTAATAAAACTGATTTTTGCGTGGACTAATTTTTTTAATTCCGAAAAGTGGATAAATCAATACTATAAGTTTCAACAAAAAAGCTTTAAAAGTAATGTGACCACTAAGCGCTACATCTCATTATTAAAAAAGCACAGCCCAGACTTAGTCTATTTCACGCATCAGCGTCCACCTTATATTGCACCATTAATTTATGCATCCAACATAGAAAAAATTAAAACCGCAACATTTATTTTTAGTTGGGATAACATCCCATCAAAAGGAAGGATGAGTGGTGATTTTAATTACTATTTTGTATGGAGTCATTTAATGAAAGAAGAGTTGTTAAGCTTTTATGTAAATATTAAACCTGAACAAGTTATAGTGGTAGGTACACCACAATTTGAGCCTTATGTTTTAGATAAATATAAGATCGAATTAAATCAATATATGAGCAAATTTGATTTAGATACCACTAAAAAAACTATTTGTTATAGTTGCGGTGATGTATCTACAAGCAAAAATGATCCATTATATATAAAAACTATTGCAGAAGCAATATCTAAAAATAAAATTATTGAGCCTGTTAATTTGATAGTTAGAACTTCACCTGCGGAAGATTCATCACGTTTTAAAAGTTTAAAGGATAATTATCAATTTATTAAATGGAATTATCCAAAATGGACTTTATCAAGAGATACACATCAAGAAACATGGTCTCAACGCATACCTACAGTAGAAGATATTGTTGACTTAAGAGGGTTATTAACCTACTCAGATATTGCAATTAATATGTGTTCTACAATGAGTTTAGATGCCATGTTTTTTAACAAACCTGTAATTAATCCAGTGTTCGGAAACGAAACAAACGGCTTATATAATGATCAAAAATATTTAAAATATCAGCATTACTCTAGAGTTGTTGATAGTGATGCAGTTGCTGTAGTAAGGACGGCTGAAGCCTTAATTAATGAAATTAATTTGTTATTAGAAAATCCAGATAACAGATTAGAAGCACAAAAGGAATTGCTTGAATTACAAATTAGCTATCCATTACAGGGAACCAGTGAACGTATTGTAACAACAATAAACCAATGTATAGAGGAAAGCGTATAGCCGTAGTATGTAACTATCAATTAAAAAATAATAGAATTGGTAGTATGGATAGATTTTTTATTGCTTTTAATAAGGGGTGTTTAGATCATGGTTATGTAGTAGATTGGTTTTTCCCTAATTCAAAAAATATCGAATTGTATAGTGATGTCAATTTTTACAGCGATGATAACTCAAATATTGAAACACTTTTTTTAAATCATATAAAGAAAACAAAAGCTAACTATAATTACGTTTTTACTCATTTTATTGAGTTATTTACTCCGTTTTATAAAAAAGTGAAGCATGATTTTCACTGTGAAATTATTGCAGTAGACCACATGTCTAGACCTATTAATGGTTTTTCCTTTAAGAAGAAACTAAAAAGAAAAATCAAATTTTTCATGTATGGAAAATACATCGATAAAGTTATAGCTGTAAGTCAATATATTAAATCGCAAAATCTTAAAGATTACAGTATTAGCTTAAAAAGTAAAATAGACGTTATCTATAATGGAATTAATTTAGAGCTTTATGGAACATCACACCAATCAAAAGCTAAAGCATCATCAAAGTTTAATTTTATTGTAGTATCTCATTTGGTTTATGAAAAAGGAATTCAGGATATGATTCTTGCCCTAAGTAAATTAGAAAATAGAATACGAAAAAAAATCACTATTGATATCTATGGAGAAGGTATTTACAAATCTGCATTAGTTGATTTAGTAAATGCATATAATTTAGAAGACGTTTTCATTTTTAAAGGTAGTGTAGATAATTTGTATTCATTGTATTCTAATTACGATTATATGATTCAGCCAACATACATGGAAGCCTTTAGTTTGTCAATATTAGAAAGCCTATTTAGTAGTGTGCCAGTTATTACAACGACTGTTGGTGGTAATAATGAAGTTGTTGAACATGGTATTAATGGTTACTTGTTTGAACCAAAAAATATTGAAGAACTAAAAGAAATTCTAATTGACATTTGTGATAATAAAATGTCATTAGAACAATCTAACATCTATGAAGATATTAGGAGTAAATATACTTTAGATATTATGGTTGATAATTATTTAAAACTCTTATAACGATGCATATAGGTTTTTTAACACCAGAGTATCCGCATCCTAGTTTAACTCCATCTGGAGGTTTAGGAACAAGCATTAAGAACCTAGCTGTAGGTTTGTCAGCTTCTGGAATTAAAGTAACTGTGTTTGTTGTATTTCAAGATCAAGATGAAATTTTTGAAGACCACTCAGTAAAAATCATTAGTATTAAACTTAAAAAGCATCAGTTTTTTGGATGGTTTAAAGAACGAAAACGCATTCAGCATATCATTCAAAAAGAGATTAAAAAAGAGTCAATTAATCTTATTGAAGCTCCAGATTGGACAGGTATTTCAGCGTTTATGAAATTTACTGTACCAATTGTCATAAGGCTAAACGGAAGTGATGGGTATTTCTGTAAATTGGATAAGAGAAAGCAGAAATTTAAAAATTTTATACTCGAAAAAGCAGCTTTGAAAAATGCAGATGAAATTGTTTCTGTTAGCACATTTACAGGAACGATGACAAAGAAAATTTTCGGATTAAAAAATAATATCCAAACCATTCATAACAGTATTGATGTGGATCGGTTTTTACCCAATAATTCAGAAATCAATAAAGGTCAAATACTATATTTTGGGACCATTATTAGAAAAAAAGGGGTTTTAGAACTCGCTAGAGCCTTTAATTTAGTGATAGAAAAAAATAACAATGCAAATTTGTTATTAGTTGGTAAAGATGCTGTTGATGTATTTACAAAAACGTCAACAATTGAGTTGTTCTATGATTTATTAACACCAGAGGCTAGAGCTTCAGTCACTTATTTAAATGAAGTACCTTATAATGCTATTAAAGATTTTATAAACAAGGCTAATGTAATAGTGTTACCAAGTTTCGCAGAAGCTTTCCCAATGACTTGGTTAGAAACTTTAGCGATGGAAAAAGCATTGGTTTCTTCTAATATAGGTTGGGCAAATGAATTAATGGTTAATGAATCAACCGGATTTACGATAGATCCTAAGGATCATGAAACATTTGCTTTAATGATAATAGAATTATTAGAAAATCCAGAATTATGTAAAGCCTTCGGTAAAGCGGGAAGGTTGAGGGTCATTGAAAAATTTTCAGCTCAGAAAATAACGAATCAAAACATTAAGTTTTATAACTCTATAATTAATAGATGATTGTAATTTTACATAAGGATGAAAAGGTTGTAAATGTATTTAATTACAAATCAAAAGAGGAGATTCAAGCTATAAGCAGGAATTTAGTTGAGGTTTTTTTTGATATTGGAAAGCGGTATAAAAATACGCTTATAGTTTGGTGTTTAGAAGATTTAAAAGATTTTATAAACGAAAGTGAAATTAACAATATATTCCACCATGAATTGATAATGGCCTCATTTAACACTAGGCACTCTAATTATATAGACGAACGAGTTGGCTATATAGAGTCTAATCCTTTTTTAAACGTTAATGAAAGCGTGATGTATCCAACTTGGTTAATGAGTAGTTGTATTGGTGGTGTAAATTCTGATGTATTATCAAGATACAATCAAAGCGATTATAAGAAAGAATCATTTAGTTATATTTTAAATTCAATAGCCAAAAGAGGAATTGCAAATGGTTTGTTTTGTTATTCTGCACCAAAGCTTCTAATTAAAAATATTACAGTTCCAAAAGTTTTTAAACCATCAAAATATGAGCTATTCAAATTTATAAAGGAACATTATAGGTGTAGATGGGCATTTTTAACGCTTTTTAATTCCCTGATTTATGAAAAGCGACTGTTAGCTTTGCCTTTTTTAAGATCATTTTTTACTTCAAAGAAATTAGATAAACCATACCTTACCGATTTAAAAATAGCTTCAAATAAAAACATCAATACAAGAGAAAGTAGTATTGATGTTATAATACCAACAATAGGAAGAAAAGCATATTTACACGATGTTTTAAAAGATTTAGCAAACCAAACCTTGTTGCCAAAGAATGTCATTATCATAGAGCAAAATCCTGATATTGGAAGCAAATCTGATTTGGATTATTTACAAAATGAATCATGGCCTTTTAACATTAAGCATACTTTTGTAAATAAAACTGGAGCATGTAATGCTAGAAATATGGCTTTAGAACAAATAGAATCCGATTGGGTGTTTATGGCTGACGATGATATAAGATTTGAAAAAGACATTGTAGAAATAGCATTAAATGAGATGTTCGCTTATGGTTTAAACGCAGCAACATTAAGTTGTTTGAGAAAAGGAGATATCAAAATTAAAAAGCCTATGCTACAATGGAATACCTTTGGTTCTGGCTGTAGTATTGTTTCTAAAAATATCGTGGAACGAATAAGTTTTGATATGGCTTTTGAACACGGTTTTGGTGAAGATGGCGATTATGGTATGCAAATAAGGAATTTAGGGGAAGATATTGGATACATTAGTAAGTGCAGTTTATTGCATTTAAAAGCACCCATTGGAGGTTTTAGAACTAAATTTAGACAGCCTTGGGAAGATGATAAAGTACAACCAAAGCCTTCGCCAACTGTTATGCTGTACAGTTTAAAAAATCATACAAAACAACAACTATTAGGGTATAAAACACTATTGTTTATTAAGTTTTTTAACAAACAAAACAACAATAATTTTTTTACCTACTTTTTTAAAATGAAAAAGAGGTGGAAAAGAAGTATCTATTGGGCTAATAAACTTAAAAACTCTGTTAGCTAATGGACTTCTCTTTAATTATATGCACATATTTGCGACCACAACCTTTGTTGAGATTGTTAAATTCAGTTAAAACACAAACGTTGTACCCCAATGAGATTTTAATCATTGATGGTTCCACAAATAATGAAACAGAGCACATATTAAATGTCAACAAGTTTAAAAATCTCAAATATTTTAAAGTTGATCACAATCATCGGGGACTAACCAAACAGCGTAATTTTGGAATTCAAAAAACATCCAATGAATCTGAAATCATTTGCTTTTTAGATGATGACACAGTATTGGAGAACGATTATTTTAAGCAACTCTTAAACACTTATCAAATTTATCCAAACGCATTAGGAGTTGGGGGCTATATAACCAATGAAGTTGTTTGGACAAAATCAGAAAAACAAACATCTAAAAAGACCTATTTTTATGATGGCTTTGAACGTAATGAACCATTACGTTATAGATGGAGAAGATGTTTTGGGCTACAACCAAATACACCACCATGCATGTTACCAAAATTTTCTCATGGAAGAAGTGTTAGTTTTTTGCCACCCTCTGGCAAAGTTTATAAAGTAGAACAATTTATGGGAGGCGTGTCTTCGTTTAAAAAAGTAGTTTTTGATCAAATAAGTTTTTCTACCTATTTTGAAGGCTATGGCTTATACGAAGATGCCGATTTTACATTACGACTGTCAAAGTTAGGCGAGTTGTATGTTAATACCTCTGCAAGATTAAGTCATTACCATGACACTTCAGGAAGACCCAACAAGTTTAAATACGGAAAAATGGTGGCTAGAAACGGTTGGTATGTTTGGAGAGTTAAACACCCTCATCCAGGTTTAAAAAATAGATTAAAATGGAATTTTACAATCATTCTACTTATGAAACTTAGGTTTTTAAATGTAGTTACCCACCCAAATAAAATAGAAGCTTTAACTGAAGGATTTGGACGATTTGTTGGTTGGTTGTCGTTAATTTTTAATAAACCAACCATCCAAAGATGAACTTTGTAATCATTACACATGTTTTACATAATAAGCAAGGTGAAAAATTATATGCTTATGCACCTTATGTGCGCGAAATGAATTTGTGGTTAAAACATGTAGATGTTGTTGATATTGTTGCCCCTATATCGATAGATAATGAAGTATCGTCGATAGATTTGCCTTACCATCATAATTCAATTAATTTAAGGGCCATCCCTCAAATACAATTTACATCATTTAGAGCAGTATTAGTCTCTCTGCTAAGGCTACCGAGAATATTAATTACTCTTTTCAAGGCATGTAAAAATGCAGATCATATTCATTTACGTTGCCCAGGAAATATTGGATTGTTAGGGTGTTTAGTGCAAATATGGTTTCCTAATAAAGTAAAAACTGCTAAATATGCTGGTAATTGGGATCCGAAAGCGTTACAACCTTTAAGTTACAGAATACAGAAGTTAATATTATCAAGCACCATATTAACTAAAAATATTTCAGTGATAGTTTATGGAAAGTGGTTACATCAGTCAAAAAATATTAAATCATTTTTCACGGCATCTTTCAGTAAATTGGAAATTGAATCTGATTACAAAAAAACATATTCTGGCGAGCTATATTTTGTCTTTATCGGTAGTTTAGTTGAGGGGAAACGCCCACTTCTTACAATTAAAATTATTGAATATTTACTTAAAAAAGGAATAAATGTAAAACTAGATATTTATGGCGACGGAGTTTTAAAAAATGAATTGACTAAATATATAAAAAATCAAGGATTACAAAATATAATAAAATTGCATGGGAATCAACATAAAGAAACTATTAAGTCAGCGTTGAAAAAGTCCCATTTTACTATATTGCCATCTAAAAGCGAAGGATGGCCCAAAGCGATAGCAGAAGGCATGTTTTTTGGAGCTATACCGATTGCAACAGAGATATCATGCCTACCCTGGATGCTAGATTTTGGTAATAGAGGTGTTTTAATAGTACCAGAAGTAGAATGCGCCTCAGAAAAAATTATTAATGTTATAGAGCATAGAGATTTAGAAATAATGTCTCGCTCAGCACAAGAATGGGCTCAGCAATATACAATTGATGACTTCGAAATTGAAGTAGGTAAATTATTACAGGTATGATTAGAGTGCTTCAACTTATTGATTCTTTAGACGCTGGTGGTGCAGAACGCTTATCTGTAAGTTTGGCAAACGCTTTAGTAAACGAAATAGAAGGGTCTTATTTATGTGCAACTCGAAATGAAGGTAATTTAAAATCTACGATAAATTCTTCTGTAACATATTTATTTTTAAAAAGAAAATCAAGATTTGATCTAAAGGCAATATTAAAATTAAGACGATTTATTAAGCAACATAAAATTAATATAATACATGCCCATTCGTCTTCATTTTTTATAGCTACAGTGCTTAAAATGACTTTTTTAGATGTTAATATAATCTGGCATGATCACTATGGGAAAAGTGAATTCTTAATAAAAAGACCAAAAAGAGCACTTAGATTGTGTTCGCATTTTTTTAGTCATATTTATTGTGTTAATGAACATTTATTAAATTGGTCTAAAAAAAATCTAAATTGTGATAGTGTGAGCTATTTACAGAATTTTGTTGTTTTAGACAACTTAGAGGCTAAAACACATCTTTATGGGATTAATGGCAAAAGGATTATTTGTTTGGCAAACCTAAGACCTCAAAAAGATCATTTTACCCTCTTTAAGTCGTTTGAAAAAATAATTGTTAAACACCCTGAATGGACCTTGCATTGTGTCGGAAAAGCTTTTAATGATAATTATTCGAAAAGTATAAATGACTACATCATTTTAAATAAACTAGAGCAAAACGTATTTTTATATGGCACACAGTCAGATATAAGATATATTTTAGAGCAATGTGACATTGGTGTGCTCTCTTCTAAATCTGAGGGTTTGCCTATTGCTTTATTGGAGTATGCCTCGGCGAAATTGGCTGTAATTGTAACTGATGTAGGTAATTGTAGTAAAGTTATTGACAATTCAGATAAAGGTAAAATAGTAAAATCTGGTGATCATAAGGCATTATATGATGGCTTATTAGAGTACATTGAAAATGATTCTATACGACTCTCTGTTGCAGAAAAATTGCACACTAAAGTCGTAAAGATGTATTCTAAAGAAGCCGTTGTTGATGCAATAATTGATAGGTATAAAAGTATTTTAAATTTAAGTTTTTGAGATTAAAAAGAGCAACTAATACTATTAAAAATAATAACCGAGAAAAATACATCTCAATGGTTATGATACATGTTGCTTTGGGATTTTTGGTATACTTTATACCGTTTTCTTCGAAATTATACTTTATATGTACCACTTTTTATTTTCTATATCAAATAATAAATGCAAGTACCGCTAATAAAGCTAAGAATGTAGTTTTCGCGTGTTGTTATGTGGTAGGTTCGGAGGTGTTTTTTAGAATGACCTCAGGAAATATATCTTATGAGGCCGCCAAATATTTAATAATGGTTTATGTTCTAATAGGTTTATTCTCAAACGGTATTTCCAATAAATCATATTCCTATCTGTTTTATTTATTTTTATTAATACCCTCCATTATAGTTGCCTATTTAAATATAGGGCTAGAATCTAATTTTAGAACTAATGTAGCTTTTGTTTTGAGTGGGCCAGTTTGTTTGGGTATTTCAGCGTTATATCTTTATAATAGAAGAATTAAATTAAATGATTTAATAGAAAGTCTGAAATATCTAAGTCTTCCCATAATATCAATGACTGTTTATTTGTTTCTATATAATCCAAGTATTAAAGATGTTTTAAGCGGTACTCAATCAAATTTTGAGACCTCAGGAGGATTTGGGCCTAACCAAGTTGCAACAGTATTAGGTTTAGGTATGTTTGCCTTATCTGTTAGATTATTTATGAAATCGCCTAGTTTATTCTTAAGAATTTTTAATGTTGTAATTTTAGGTGTGATAAGTTTCCGAGCCATAGTAACTTTTAGTAGAGGGGGTGTTATTACTGCAATATTGATAATATTGTTATTTCTTTTTTCTCTCTATAAAAAATCTTCTCTACAATATAAAGGTAGAATTATTTATACTAGTTTTATATTTATTTTGCTTGCTGGTGTGGTCTGGATTATTAGTTCTAATCAAACAGAAGGTTTAATTGAAAAACGTTATGCAAATCAAGATAAAATAGGAAGGGAAAAAGAAGATTTATCAACTGGTCGAGTTGAGTTGTTTTTAGATGATTTACAGGGCTTTAAAGAAAATCCATTCTTAGGAGTGGGAGCCAACGGAGCTAAGGAATTGAGGCTAAAAGCTGGTCAAGGGATTAAAGCATCTCATAATGAAATAAGTCGCCTCCTTTCTGAGCATGGAATGTTTGCCATAATTATTTTAATTATACTCATTATTCAGCCTTTATCACTTAGATTTAGTAATAAAAGAAATTTGTATTTTTATGCATTCTTAGGATTTTGGTTTGCAACTATTAATCATTCAGCCATGCGAATAGCGGCTCCGGCATTTATATATGCCTTGGCTCTTTTAAATGTCCAATATGAAAAACGTCCTGTACGTAGGAAACGCGCTATCCAATAAGGGGAAAACTATTACAACAATAGAATCACTTGGTGACAAACTAAAAGAAATTTGTGACATAAAAATTGCATCTCGTCATTCAAATAAATTTTTGAGAATGTTGGATATGATTACCTTGGTAATTATAAATCGATCTAAAGCAGATTATGTGTTAATAGATACATATAGTACTTCAAACTATTATTATGCAATTATTATAAGTCAATTAAGTAGGTTACTGAGGTTAAAATATATCCCTATTTTACATGGAGGTAATCTAGAAAGTCGCTTAAAAAGAAACCCTAATTTGTCTCGCTTAGTTTTTAAGTATGCTCATGTTTTAGTAGCGCCATCTAATTATTTAAAACAAACTTTTGAATCTTATGGGTATAACAACATTATTCATATTCCTAATTTTATAGAATTAGACTACTATCCCTTTATCAATAGAGAAATTAAAGATATAAGGCTATTATGGGTAAGATCGTTTTCTACTATTTATAATCCAGAGCTAGCTATTAAAGTGTTAGAGAAATTAAAAGAAAAACGATTTAAAGCTAGTTTAACAATGGTTGGGCCAGAAGTAGACGGCTCTTTTTCCGAAGTCAAAAAATTGGCGAAAAAAAAGGGTCTCAATGTTGAATTCACAGGACAACTTTCCAAACAAGAATGGATTGCGCTATCCAAGAATCACAACATTTTTATAAATACCACAAATATCGATAATACACCTGTTAGTGTCATCGAAGCCATGGCCTTAGGCTTACCAATTGTTTCTACAAATGTGGGAGGTTTACCTTTTTTAATAAATAGAGAGGAAGGTATATTAATTGAACCTAATAACGTTACCGCTATGGTGCAAGCTGTTTTAAAATTAAATAACAATCAAAAATTTAAAGATATAATTGTTAGTAATGCTAGAAGGAAAGCTGAGACTTTTGACTGGCATATTATTAAACAAAAATGGAAATCGCTTTTGTAACAATTTACTAACTAAGTCAGTACAACTTTTTTATCTTTACCTTAACATTCCCCTTAAGAATGAAAAACAAAAAAGATATACACTTTGAAGTTTCAGAGCGTAAAATTCTATTGAGAATCATGGATTTATTTATGGTTTTCTTGGGTATTTACTGCTTAGAATGCTTTTTTGAATTTGATTACCTTACCCTTAGAATCATTAATATTTCACAGTTAATATTATTAGGTGTTTATGTATTAATGTTTGCTACAATTTTTGAGCTTTATGATCTTCAGAAGGCAAGTAAATTAGATGCTACATTTAAAAATATTGTAATAACTGCTTCCATGGTGGTTGTATTTTATTTACTCACTCCTTTTCTCTCTCCGGTTTTACCTGAAGAACGTCTGCAGATATTATATTTTTATTTGTGTATTATCATTGCCATGACATTATGGAGAACAGTTTATATCTATTTAATTGAATCTCCGAGATTTTACAAACGAGTGTTGTTAGTTGGTGAAGTGTCTAACATTGAGAGTTTAACCTCAGCGCTCCACAAGGCAGATCCCAATTATAAAATTGTAGGTTTTATTAATAGTGAAGAGGCGAGTGATGAGTCTGTAAAATTCAAAGGATTAAAAGAGTTTATGCCGACTGATTTTTTAGAAATTATTCGTAGAGAACGTATATCCGAAGTATTAGTTGCAAGCTTTAACAGCGAGGCTATTATTGCTGAAGTGTACCATGATTTAATATTACTCTTAGAACGTGGGTTTAAAATACGCGAGTATACCCAAGTTTACGAGGAATTATTACACAAGGTCCCAATTCAATTTGTAGGAAAGGATTTCTATAAATATTTTCCGTTTAGTAGAAGTAATGAGAATAAGTTATATATATTTTTTCAACGTGCATTCGATATTATATGTTCCCTAATAGGAATTGGTTCTGGTCTAATACTATTACCTATCATTTTCATTGGAAATTTAATAGGAAATAAGGGGCCATTATTTTACGTACAAGAGCGAGTGGGTAGGAACAGTAAACCGTTTTGGATCATTAAATTGAGAACTATGGTTATTAATGCAGAGGATGATGGTGTGAAATGGGCTATTAAAAATGATAAAAGAATAACACCATTTGGTAATTTTTTAAGACGTTCCAGACTAGACGAAATTCCTCAGTTTATAAATGTCTTAAAAGGGGATATGAGTGTCATAGGACCTCGACCAGAACGTCCATTTTTTGTAAATGAACTATCACGAATCATTCCTTTTTACGAAACTAGGCATATTATAAAACCCGGTCTTACTGGTTGGGCACAAGTTAAAACAAGATATGGCTCTTCTGTCGACGACAGTTTAATGAAGTTACAGTACGATTTATACTATATTAAACACAGAAGTGTGTTTTTAGATTTTAGCATAGCCATTAAAACATTAAGTACAATTTTGTATTATCGTGGTCAATAATTAATTTAAAGTTTTTAAAAGATATAGGTATCTGACCAATAAAGCTATTAAAAACGGAATTAAACCGATGGCGAACACTTGTACTCCAATGAGCCAATGCAATGTCATTAAGCATAGCATAATGATTAAAAATTTAATAAAACTCTTAACCCATTTGTTAACCGTTTTATAAAATAATGGCTGTACTAAAATTAGATTAAGCGGGAACGCCCATAACAAATTATAATTATGTGCAGTGGCTGTATGGTCAGTAGCAAACCATAATAACAAAATCAAAATTCCAATTATTCCAGTAAGACTGAATAAACAAATATCTAACCACTTACTTCTCCTTCGATTTTTGTAATCCCTATAAGTAAAATACAATATTATAAGTCCTATTAAGCTCATTACAAACAATGGACTGGTAAAAAAGCGAGTAGATATAGAATTTGTATCGCCTGTGTAAAGTGTATTGGAATTTACAACTAAATTTCTTTTATTATCAATCTTAGCTTGGCCCATAAATAAATTAATATACTCAGGCAAAAACATATGTTCCGTAAGAGAGGCTTCTTTATCGATAACAGAGCCTAAAGCTATATCTATACCAAAACTTCCCCAGGTATTCAAACCCACATGATCATGAATAAGTGCTCTAAATGTTTTGTTTTCAAAATTTTCGGGTTCTGTAAAATTTATTTCAGATAACGATGTTGTTTTTACAATGTCACGAATCCGAGTAGCACAATTATCAAAGAAAAAATCGTAGAGATATTTTCTGTTCTCTGGTTTGTAGTTCTCCTCTAAATAGCTGAACAAGCGTTGCTTTTCCTTTTTTGTAAAATTTAATTCTTGCTCTGTTATTGACCGTTTATTTCTTACATAGTAGTTGTAAAAATCTCTAAAATTATGTCTGCTAATGAGATAATTTAATCGTCCTTGAGCAAATTTTAAGTAGAAGTTTGGTGTATCAAAATCATATTCACCATAGCCATAAACAATATCAATACCACGTTCTTTATCGAGAATTCTAAAGGCATTATGACCAAAAGCATCATTTAAAGATTGACCAGGACCAACGGTTATTATAGACACGCTTGCTTCTGGTGACAATTTAATCTGCTGAGCAAAAGCGTCGGATGCAAAACATAATGAAAAAAGAAAAACTAGTATTAATCTCATAATCGATTATCTAAATACACTAAAATCTATTTTAAGTGAAAACACATTTGAGTAGAGGGCTGCACTTTGATCTCCAATATCGGTAAAAGCATAATCTATTTGAATACCCTTATACTTAAAGCCGACACCAAAATTTGGTTGAAATGTGAGATCCTCAGAATTATCAAATTGTCTCTCATTTTGAAAATTACCAACACCGCCTCGTAAAAAAACTAAATCTGTATATCCAAATTGAAAGCCTAATGCTGGATTTATACTTGCAAAAGAGGTTGACAATATATCATTATTCTGTTCAAACCGTACATTTAAATTAGCCGCAGCCAGTATTGAGTAATCATAATTAAATATCCAAGTTTTGGACATTCCAAGCTGCAACTTTGGAATTGTTATTTCCGTAGTTTCTGGTAACTCTTGATTTTGACCCTCTACAGCACCACTAATTTGCTCAAATTTTTCTTCATCAATAGACCATGCATTATAAGTTGTAGATAAGTCTCTTGCCATAAATCCAAATTTCCACTCATTTTCGGTTTCAAATTGAATGCCTGCATCTAAACCAAATCCCCACGATGACGCAAAATCACCAATTATTCTTCTAATAATTTTAGCATTAACACCAAAGTTTAAACCATCTAGCGGAAGTTTTCTGGCATAAGAGAATGTTAATCCATAATCTGCAGTAGAGAATGTGCTAATTCTATCGTAATTAATATTGCCTTGGTCATCAATTAACTGGGTTGTGTCTAGGATGTCATCCACCCCAAATCTTATTAAGGAGACGCCCACTGCACTTCTGTCATCTAATGGCATTGCATAAGCCATATAATTATAATTTGCTATGTTGGCAAAATAGCTACTATGCATTAAGGCAAGCTGGTTATCTTCGAGATGAACTAAACCAGCAGGATTCCAGTAGCCTGAGTTTACGTCTGCTGTATGTGAAACTACAGCATTGCTCATACCAAGTGCTGCAGCATCAACACCAATGTTCATAAACTCATTTGAGTATTTTCGAGTGGTTTGAGCTGAAACTGCAAGAGTAGCAAGTGTTAAGAGAATTACATAGTAATTTTTCAACAGCAATTTTTTTACAAAGATGCACAATATTTTTCTATCTATTTAACTGATAAAGCTCCTTCTTATTGTTTTAAACTTAATACTTTTATATTTTTACATCACCTAAAACAATCGTTTTGAAAAGACATATACCTAATGTTGTTACTTTGCTCAATTTATTTTCTGGTTGTATAGCTTTAATTTTTGCAGTTTATGGGAATTTTATTGCCGCTGCGTTTTTTGTGTTTTTAGGTATCTTTTTCGATTTTTTTGATGGCTTATTAGCTCGAAAATTAAATGTTCAGAGCCCATTGGGAATTCAATTAGATTCGTTGGCGGATTTAGTGACAAGTGGCGTGGTTCCGGGTATAATTATGTTTAAGTTAATTTCCCTGTCTATAGATGTTCAGGATTATTCATCATATAGCGATAATTGGAATTCAATTTTTCATTGGCAAGGTTTTAAATTATCAGTTTTACCATTAGTAGGTTTATTAATACCTCTCGGATCTGCATACAGATTAGCTAGGTTTAATCTCGATGAAGATCAGCAAACCTATTTTAAAGGCTTACCAGTACCAGCTAATACCTTATTGATTTTATCACTGCCTTTGATATTAGAATATCAAAATAGTGACATTATGAATGCTATTATTATTAATAAATGGTTTTTAATAATACTAACAGTAGTGAGCTGCTATTTACTTAACTCAAACATAAAATTGTTCGCATTAAAATTTAAAGACTGGAGTTTTAAAACTAATGCCATTCGGTATACATTTTTAATTCTTTGTGTAGTTACATTAATAATTTTTCAATTTGCAGCAATACCACTAATTATTGCATTGTATATAATCTTGTCGTTAATTGACAAGAAAAATATACACTAATCAATCAAATACATTATAATTTATGGCTCAGGTAATTTTCACACTTTTAATGCTTGTCATGTTGCAGGCAGTTTTAGGGTTTGACAACCTACTATATATCTCTCTAGAATCTAAAAAAGCACCACAATCTGACCAAAAAAGAGTAAGAAAGGTAGGTATATTAATAGCGATAGTGCTCAGAATTGTATTGTTATTCGTTTTAGTTTCTGTTATAGATTATTTTCAAGAGCCATTCTCTTTTTTGACAGGTAAAATAGAAAATGTCGTCAATTTTGCTTTTAATGGACATAGTATAATTGTTTTATTGGGAGGTGGTTTTATTATTTATACAGCTATTAAAGAAATATGGCACATGATCTCTACTAAGGATTTAAGTCATGATGTTAATGCAATTGGAAATTCTAAGCGTCAAAAGTCAGCCAATGCCGCCATTACAAGTATAGTTATTATGAATTTAGTGTTTTCGTTCGACTCTATTTTGGCTGCTATTGGATTAACAAATGAAATTGAAAATTCTACCACCGCATTTATCGTTATGGCGATTGCAATCATTGCAAGTGGACTCCTTATGCTACTTTTAGCTGACAGGATATCGACTTTTTTGGCTAAAAACAGGATGTATGAGGTGTTAGGCCTATTTATTTTGTTTATTGTAGGTATTATGTTAGTGACTGAAGGTGGTCATTTAGCGCATTTAAAAATATTTGGTAATGAAATAGTACCGATGAGCAAGACAACATTTTACTTTGTAATTGCCGTTTTAGTGATTGTCGATATTGTGCAAGGTCGCTACCAAAAAAAGCTTATTAAAGAAGAATTAGTTAATAGATCTAAAAACTAAAATGTGAAATATGAATAAAAAAAAATTAAGACTTTTTTTAAAAATATTTTCTATTCTTATTATAAGTCAATTGGTAGTTGTGCTAGCCCACTTAGTACTTAATCATTTTGATAATTCAGCCACCTCGGTAACAGGGGTTTTGTTGGCAATTGTTAGTTTGCCTTTGAAACTTGTTAATTCTAGTTTGCCTTTTTATTCGGGAGAGGGCTATATTATTACTTTTATGTTTTGGGTCTTTAATGTGTTAATCCAAGCAGTTGCTCTTTATGCTCTTATTAGAGTCTATAAAAGACTTAAAGGAACTAGCTATAAGTAATCTATAGTTTAAAACTCTAATTTTTTCTTGCGGAGCTCAAAGTTTTGGCCTAAATACACTTTTCTTACCATCTCATCATTGGCAAGTTCTTCAGGAATTCCGGCTTTAAGAATACCTCCTTCAAACATAAGGTAGGTTCTGTCTGTGATAGCAAGTGTTTCTTGTACATTATGGTCTGTGATAAGAATACCAATGTTTTTTTTGGTGAGTTTAGCAATAATTCGCTGAATATCCTCGACAGCTACAGGATCTACTCCAGCAAAAGGCTCGTCTAATAAAATAAAATTGGGATCCGTTGCCAATGCTCTTGCGATTTCTGTCCTTCTACGTTCACCTCCAGAAAGTAAGTCACCACGATTTTTTCTTATATGGCCCAAACCAAACTCTTCAATTAGAGACTCCATTTTATGGTGCTGTTCCTTTTTGCTTAATTTAGTGAGTTGTAATACACTTAGAATATTATCTTCTATACTTAATTTCCTAAAAACCGAAGCCTCCTGCGCTAAATAGCCAATCCCATTTTGTGCGCGTTTATACATTGGGAATTTCGTAATATTGGTATTATCTAAAAAAATGTTACCTCCATTAGGCTTAATAATCCCGACAATCATATAAAAGGATGTTGTCTTACCAGCACCATTAGGGCCAAGTAAGCCTACAATTTCTCCTTGATTGACTTCTAATGAAACATCTTTTACCACTTTTCGTCCACTGTAGGACTTCATTAAATGTTCTGCGCGTAACTTCATATTATCTCTAATAGTTCTAAAAGTAAGAAAATCATATAGATAGTCTTATGTTGAGTAAGCATTTATAAAAAGTTTAACCTTGATTTTCTAGGGCCTCCCAATACTCATGAGCACGTCTTAGGTGAGGAATTACAATTGTACCACCTATTAATGTAGCAATCCCTAATGCTTCACTTACTTCTTCTTTAGATAAACCTTCATTGAAGGAGGATTCTAAATGGTATTTCACACAGTCATCACAACGCAAAACAGTAGAAGCTACTAAACCTAAAAGTTCTTTGGTTTTTTTGTCCAAAGCACCTTCTGCAAATGCATTAGTATCTAAATTAAAAATACGTTTAACTATTTTATTATTATCTGCTAAAATTTTATCATTCATTTTAGCGCGATAGGTATTAAATTCTTCGACTATATTAGACATGTTTTTCTTTTCTTTTTTGATTTCTTACCACAACGGCAGAAATGTAAATACTCACTTGGTATAATATTAATATTGGTATTGCAACTATGACTTGGCTTGCGATATCTGGAGGTGTAATTACTGCAGATAGAATAAGTACTATAACTAATGCATATTTACGATAGTTTCTTAAAAATTGAGGGGTCACTAAACCTATTTTGGTTAAAAAATAAATAATTATCGGTAGCTCAAATACAAAACCCGAGGCTATTGCAGAGGAGCGAACTATAGCAATAACAGAGCTCACATCGAATTCATTTTGTATTTGCTCACTAATTTGATAATTAGCTAAGAAATTAATTGATAGTGGTGTTACGATATAATAACCGAATAAAACTCCTAGAAAAAATAATAAAGATGCAATAATTATAAATCCTCTTGAATTTTTTCTTTCGCCCGATTTTAATCCTGGACTAATGAAACTCCATAATTGATAAAGAACATAAGGAAAGGCAACAATAAAACCAGCATAGATCGACGTCCATATATGAGCAGAAAATTGCCCGGCAACTGTTCTGTTTTGTATAATAAAAGGAAATTTGTCTGCACAAAATGTGGTGTCTGAAATTCCCAACATTTTTGACATGTTACAGAGCCCTTCATAGGTGGCAAAACTCATATTTGTCGGGCCAAAAATAATGACATCAAAAATAAACTTCTTAAAGATAAAAGCTAGACTTGCCGCAATAACGATCCCAAGCGTAGCTCTTATTAAATGCCATCTTAAATCTTCTAGATGATCTAAAAATGACATCTCATCAATATTCTTCTGGGCCATTATATTATTCCTTCTTTTATTAAATCATGAAGATGAACTACTCCAGCATACTTTCCTTCGTTCTCCACAAGTAATTGAGATATACCAAACTCTTCCATAATTTCTTTAGCATCCACAGCCATCGCATCTTCACTAATTCGCCTTGGACTAGTACTCATAATATCCTTAGCTTTTAGGTGCGTAATATCATCACTTTTACTAAGCATACGTCTTAAATCCCCATCTGTAATAATACCGACAATTTCTTCATTTTCTACAACTGCTGTCACACCTAGCATCTTCTCCGAAATTTCTACAATAACAGCCTTTAAACTGGTTTCTAAATTTACTTGTGGTTTTTGGTTCTGAGAAGATAAGTCATTCACTCTCATATATAGACGCTTTCCTAATGAGCCACCAGGATGATATTTAGCAAAATCTTTACTTGAGAAACCTCGTATTTCCAACAGGCATACAGCTAAGGCATCACCTAAAACTAATTGTGCCGTTGTGCTGGTGGTTGGAGCTAAATTATTTGGACATGCCTCTTGTTCGACATATGCGTTTAAAATAAAATCTGCTTGTTGCCCCAAGAACGAATCCTTATTCCCAGTTATGGCAATCATTTTATTATTTGCGTTTTTTATAAGTGGTACTAATACCTTTATTTCAGGTGTATTACCGCTTTTAGATATACAAATGACAACATCATCTTTTAAAATTAAACCTAAATCACCATGTATAGCGTCAGCTGCGTGCATAAATACAGATGGTGTGCCTGTCGAGTTCAGTGTTGCTACTATTTTATTAGCTATTATAGCACTTTTTCCAATACCAGTAATAATAACCCGACCTTTAGAATTATAGATTAACTTTACAGCCTCTGCAAAATCTTCTGTAAGTAATTCAGATAAATGGGAAATTGCCTTACTTTCTAACTCAATCGTAGATTTAGCAGTACTTAAAATGGAATGTTTTGTGTTCAAAACTTATTATTTAATGAGTTTTTTAGATATAAAGAAATTGTTATCTTTAAACTTATTGCAAATGTATATAAAATAGTAATAGGGATTAATGAGTATTGCAGAAATTGACTTACACTTCGCGCTTAAAAAATACTTTGGTTTTTCGGAGTTTAAAGGTCTTCAGGAAGAAGTAATAAAAAATGTTGTAGCAGGAAATAATACGTTTGTGATTATGCCAACGGGTGGTGGTAAATCTTTATGTTATCAGTTGCCAGCTTTAATTAAAGATGGGACCGCTATCGTTGTTTCTCCACTTATTGCATTAATGAAAAATCAAGTAGATGCAATTAGAGCAGTTTCAGAAAACGAAGGGGTAGCTCATGTATTAAATTCATCCTTAAATAAGACTGAAGTTAGACGCGTTAAAGATGATATAGTAAATGGAATAACAAAATTACTTTACGTAGCACCCGAATCTCTTACTAAAGAGGAGTATGTAGAGTTCTTAAGAACAGTCGAAATTTCTTTTATGGCAGTAGATGAGGCCCATTGTATAAGTGAATGGGGACACGATTTTAGACCAGAATACAGGAATTTAAGACATATAATTAAACGCATCGGAGACAATATACCCATTGTTGGCTTAACTGCTACAGCAACCCCTAAAGTACAGGAAGATATACTTAAAAGTTTGGGCATGACCGATGCCGTTACCTTTAAGGCTTCCTTTAACAGGCCAAATTTATATTATGAGGTTAGACCAAAAACCAAAAATGTAGATGCAGATATAATTCGTTTTGTAAAACAAAATGAGGGTAAATCGGGTATTATATATTGCCTAAGTAGAAAGCGCGTTGAAGAATTGGCACAGGTACTTCAGGTAAATGGTATAAAGGCAGTTCCATACCATGCAGGTTTGGACGCTAAAACAAGAGTAAAGCATCAGGATATGTTTTTGATGGAAGATACGGACGTTGTTGTTGCAACAATTGCATTTGGAATGGGAATAGATAAACCAGATGTTCGTTTTGTAATTCATCACGATATTCCTAAAAGTATAGAAAGTTATTATCAGGAAACAGGTAGGGCAGGAAGAGATGGAGGAGAAGGACATTGTTTAGCCTATTACGCTTATAAGGATATTGAGAAGCTTGAAAAGTTTATGTCTGGCAAACCTGTAGCAGAACAGGAAATCGGGCATGCGTTGCTACAAGAAGTTGTTGCTTTTGCAGAAACTTCTGTGTCGCGACGCAAATTTATATTGCACTATTTTGGTGAAGAGTTTGATAATGAAACAGGAGAAGGTGGTGATATGGACGATAATGTCCGGAATCCAAAAAAACAGGTTGAAGCTAAAGACAACGTGAAAACCCTTTTGGAAACTGTTGAAAAAACTAACGAGAAGTATAAGTCTAAAGATTTAGTTCAAGTTTTAACGGGTAAGGCTAATGCATTAATTTCTTCACATAAAACAGATTTACAACCCTTTTTTGGAATTGGTAAGCATAAAGAATCAAGATATTGGATGGCTCTAATTCGCCAAGTATTGGTAGCTGGTTTCCTAAAAAAGGATATTGAAACCTACGGAGTTTTAAGATTAAGTAAAGCAGGAAAAAAGTTTATTAAAAATCCAGAGTCATTTTTAATGGCAGAAGATCATGTGTTTGACGATGCATCTACTGATGGAATAATTACCAATGCTAAGGGAGGTGGTGTTGCCGCAGACGAAAAGCTTATGACTATGCTAAAGGATCTACGTAAACGAAATGCTAAAAGATTGGGAGTACCGCCATTTGTTATTTTTCAAGATCCCTCGTTAGAAGATATGGCCTTAAAGTATCCAATAACTATTGAAGAATTATCAAATGTTCATGGCGTAGGTGAGAGTAAGGCAAAAAAATATGGAAAAGATTTTGTAAACCTGATTTCAGATTATGTCGAAGAAAATGAAATAATGAGACCAGAAGATATGGTCGTAAAATCTACAGGATCAAATTCTGCTATAAAATTATATATTATTCAAAACGTAGATAGAAAATTACCGCTTACAGACATTGCATCTTCTAAAGGTATGGAAATGCCGAAATTTATTAAAGAAATGGAATCTATAGTGTTTTCCGGAACTAAGCTAAATATAAGTTACTGGATTGACGATATCTTAGATGAAGATCAGCAAGAAGAAATCCATGATTATTTTATGGAATCTGAAAGTGATAAAATAGCGGATGCTATAGAAGAATTTGACGGCGATTATGACGATGAAGAATTAAGACTTTACCGTATAAAATTTATGAGTGAAGTAGCCAATTAATGCATTTGGTGAAATTAGTTTTAACGGTTTTTAGTTCAATTCTCAAATAAACTACATTACCGAGATCAATATTTTTATCCCGTAATAAACCAAGCAATATATTAAATTGAGATGACTTAAAAATTAGACGTATGAGTAATTGGGAAAGGATAAAATCAGAAATAGAGGAGTATACAAATAACTCACATTTAACCGAATTACAAATTGTTGCCAAACTTGAAAAATTCTACTTTAATAAAAAAGTAAATGAAAACTTAAAACTCTATAAAAAGGGTAAGAAAAAAGTAAGCGACATTACTAAGGATCTTAAGATTTCACCACGAAAATTTTATGCCATTTTAAATAAAAAGAAAATAGAGTATAAGAAGTATAATAAGGATTAATTATCTGAAGTTAAAGTTGCGAGTGCCTTTGTTTAAATCTAAAGTAATTTAGGTTTTAATTAGCGTTTAAATCATACTTGGTAAAAATCAGTGTGTTATTCTTAATCTTAATTTCAACACTTTTTAGGGTTGCCTCTTCTAACATTTTTATAGTAGTCTCTTCTATCTTAAAATCTATTTTGGTAACGTACCTATTGGGGATTCCGGAAAACTCAGACTCAAATTCGAGCATATCAGCTTCTAACTGCATTTCGAAATCTTCTCCTTTAAAATTAAGAATTGCACCCCTTTTAGACTTTATTTTTAAGCTTCCAACAATTACAGTCTGAAAAAAGTAATAGCCTCCCAATTCATTTAAACCAGCATAAAGGACGTTGTTTTGAGAAACTCCATAAGGTTCATTTTCTACTTCTTTAATAATTGTCTCAACACTATTACCTTCAAGAAGTTCATTTTTTGAAGTGTTTCTGCCAAATATTTTAGATAATGAAAATCCCATATATTTAATTTTTTTTTCAAATCTAATAAAATACATTTATATTTTGTTAAAAATGAAACTAAGGGAGCCACCTTAAACTTTAGAGTTCAAACTTCTAACTTCCAACTCACTTCCTTATCTTTGCAGCCTTAAACAAAATAAAATAAAATGCAAGACGGTTTATACGCAAAGTTTAACACCTCGAAAGGTGAGATATTGGTAAATTTAGAGTTTGAAAAAACTCCAGGGACAGTGGGAAATTTCGTGGCGTTGGCAGAAGGAAATATGGAGAATTCTGCAAAGCCTCAAGGGAAACCTTATTATGATGGCTTAAAATTTCACAGAGTTATCCCGGATTTTATGATACAAGGTGGTTGCCCACAAGGTACTGGCACAGGAAATCCAGGATATAAATTCGATGATGAATTTCATTCAGATCTAAAGCATGATGGACCTGGTGTTTTATCTATGGCAAATTCAGGTCCTGGAACCAATGGAAGTCAATTTTTTATCACTCATATAGCAACAGACTGGCTAGATGGTAAACACACAGTATTTGGAAAAGTTGTGGAAGGGCAGGGTGTTGTGGATGCAATTGCACAAGGTGATCAAATAGACCATGTCGAAATAATCCGAGAAGGTGAAGCAGCAGAAAATTTTAACGCCATAGAGGCATTTAGAACGTTCGAAGGCACACGCGAAAAACGTATTGCTGAAGAACGTGAAGCAGCGAAAGCAGAAATGGATAAATTAGCAGCAGGTTTTGACGAAACTAACTCTGGGTTACGTTATAAAATCTTACAAAAAGGTGATGGCAAACAAGCTCAAAAAGGAAATATGGTTTCAGTACATTATAAAGGGCAATTAGCTGATGGTACCGTTTTTGATTCTTCTTACAAAAGAAATTCTCCATTAGATTTTCAAGTTGGAGTAGGACAAGTAATTCCTGGGTGGGATGAAGGAATTTTACTTTTAAACGTTGGTGATAAAGCACGTTTTGTAATTCCAAGCGACTTGGCTTACGGTTCTGCAGGTGCTGGAGGTGTAATTCCACCAAATGCAACATTAGTTTTTGATGTAGAATTAATGGATGTAAAAGCTTAAACTAGAAATAGAAGTAACATATTCTAGATAAAATCGTCTCACTTTTAGTGAGACTTTTTTATTTTATACATACCAATCATCTAAATTATTATGAGATCTAAAGCTATTCATTTAACAATTTTACTAGCAACAATACTCATTGGTTGTTCTAAATCCATTGAATATTCAGAAACATTTAAAAAACAGACTTCGGGAAAGTATCTTTATAATCCTGATGAAATAATTTTGGTATACTATGAGGGTAACAAGCTTCATCTTAATTGGAAAGGAGGGGAGATAGAACCAGTTGCTTTAGAGGAGAATGAATTTTTTGTGCCAGATATGTATAAAAAGTTTCGGTTTGTACAACATCCTCAAACTAATGAACGCTATTTATCAGTAATATCAGAAGACAATGAAGAAAATGTTTCTTACGATTATCTAAAAATAAACGACAATTATAAAACCCCTAGTTCGCATTTAAAATCAGGAAATTACAAAGCTGCGCTCAAAGGATATTTAGAGATTAAAAAACAAGATTCTACAAGTTCCTATATTGAAGAACGTAATTTTAATAGTCTCGGCTATAGCTATTTAAGAGATAATAAATATGAAGATGCTATTGAGGTTTTTAAGATAAATACAATTTTGCATCCCTATAGTTCTAATGTGTTTGATAGCTTAGCTGATGCCTATTTACGCAATGGAGATAGTTTGCAAGCTTATAGCAACTATGTAAAAGCATTGAATATGGATCCAAGAAATGAACGTGCTCAGCGATATCTAAAAGTGTATAAGCCCGAAAAGGATAAGCTTTGAAATTAAGGGGAATTATTTTTACCTAAATTGCCATAGAACGTAACTTTAGAATTGAATTTCTATTTCTTGTTTTAACGGTTCCTAATGGAATACCTAAATAGTCTGAAGTTTGCTTATAGGTATATCCTTGAAGTAAATTAAAGCGATAACATTATAGTTGTTAGCATTTAGTTTTGATGTAAACTTTTTGATTCCAATAGGATACGTTTTTTTTGTTTTTTTAGCCCTTAGCTTTGATCGGTTAGGTAATTAGTACATGGGTCTGCATCAATATTTCGAAAGGCTTTTTTATTGCTTTTTGATCCGGTCATGTCTGTAGCGCTGTTTCGTACTATATTTATTACTATGTAAAAAAGGCGCTTTAAGCCGGAGCACAAGTTTCTGAATTAGTCCAGGCTTTTATACAGGTGTCCTGCATTAACTCCTCTGCTAAATCCTAATTTTTATTATTTTATAAATTATACCAAATATGCTGTGGCTATAAATATTATATAAGTCTTTAAATGCAATTTGATTCTTATTCTGAAATTGTGCAACAAGTGTATCAATATCGATCATTAAAGTTCAATATAATTTTTGCCAAGTTATGATACTTAACGTTTTAAATAGAACTCTTTCATTTAAGGATTTTGCTCAATAAGCAATTTACCATAGTCTAATAATAATATTATCAATCTGTTACGGGTTAGTAGATACGACACCAAGAGTATACAGTTGTTCCATAGTTGGGGATTCGCTACCAC
>JABDKL010000090.1 GCA_013002225.1 Winogradskyella sp. | reverse complement strand
ATCTAAGGCTATTTGTCCAGAGGTGTATAAGGTATTGCCACTTAATACAGCTTGGTTATAAGGGCCTATTGGTGCTGGTGCTTTGGTAGTGTTTATTATTTTTTTCATAGTTCAGTGATTGGTAATTGTGCTCATGGTTAACAGTATTCAAATTTAAGAGTTTTGTATTATGTGATATAGAGATTATGGAAGTTTCTCGGTTAGGATTACCATGTAAGCTAGTGCGTTATTGAATAAATGTAATCAGTTATTAGGAGATTGCTTTAAAAGACAGCTCGTAATTATTTATAAAAATAGTATAGGACTTCTTAACTAGGTTCAAAATGGTTATCTTCATAATTAGAGGATTTTGAACTACGCCATGTATTTAATTGCCTCAACCTAATATTTAATTACCAACACGCTGGTCTGGCTGGCGACGTTGATCGTACTTTAGGTCTTTTAATAAGTTAGATTTAATACCTATAAAGAAATTCCAAGATGAACGATCGCTAAAAGGAATCCAGGTAAAGTTCATACGCCAGCTCAATAGATCCCGTTCAAAACGTAACTGCGTATAGGTAAACCCTCTGTTTAAAAAGTCGTATCCAGAAGACGCACCGACGCTCCAACGTGGCGAGAGTTCTACATCACCAGAAAACATTAAGGAATTAGAGGTGATCTGGTCCTGCCTTTGGGTATTCGAATAATTGACAGAGTAGGCAAGGCGCACATTCCATGGCATTTTATAATTATAAAACTCGTTATTCTCTATATCTTCATCCTTTTTACTATTATCATTAAGCCGTTTATCTGCAAAATCCTGAGTCTTTCCAAATAAATCATCAGTTCGACTATTTGTGGTGGCTGCTCGACTCTCTTCATCCTCGTCCTTATCTTCGTCTTTCTTTTCGCGAGAGAAACTCTCATTAGACAAGGTGTAGCCAATATTCATATTGGCAGATGTTAATCGAAATAAACTACCGCCATTATTTATATTAAAAGTATTTATTTTAACATTATTATTATCGAGAGCATAAGGATCTAAGGTCATCCCAAAATTGATGCTCATTTTCTTATTTAGGATCTGCGTACCACCTGTAACTCTAAGCGGACTCCAGCCTAAGGAATCGGCCGCAAGATTATATGAGGTAGAGAAATTTAAATTGTTGAGTATAAAAACTTTCTCAGATTCTGTTTTTGTAGAATCCTTTGAGCGTACTTTGGCTTCGATATTATTACCTACCGAAAAGCCAACACTGCTGGAATAATTATTACCTGGCGCTCCAAAGAGCGTATTTTCAAAGCGAGAATATTCTTCTGTTGTAGTGCCATCCGCGTCAATGACTTCATAGGTGTCGTAATATTGATTAAAGGCAGGAGAAACGGTGTAATTAATCGATGGTCTTACCACATGTCTAATGGCTTGTATTTTAGGATTGTTGTCTTCAGTTTTAAAATTAAACATACCATACAAGGTAGTACCTAAGCTCGCGCCTACGTTATAGGTTAAGAACCGATCAAAGCCGTTCTGGTCTACGGTGACAACCTGGTCCTCTGCAGTATCGTAAAAGCGACTAATTGTATTTAGTGTCCAGGTTTCTTGAAAATTGGCACTCACACCAAAGTTAAAATAATCTAATACTTTAAAGTTTGTGGTTACTGGAATACTATGACGCATTCCAGCAAGAGCATCATCAAACATTTCGCTTTTTCCAAATAAAGAATCGGTTGTATTAATACGATATTCGCCTCTGGAATTTATCTGAAAATTAATATTTTGAATGGCACCCTTTTTTGCTCCGGATTTAGGCTCAAATGGAAATACACGTCCCATAGAAGCTTGTACAGTTGGAAGGGTGAGATTAATTTGTTCGGTTCTCGTATTTTGAGAATGCGTCGCTGTAGCGCTAACATTTACCTGTGGCTCTCCCTGAAACGTTTTAGAGTAGGAGACTGAAGATGCTAATGTATTATTTAAAAAGTTGGCCTGGTTGATCTGATTTACCGATTGCTGGTAATACTGACTACTACCTAAGTTAACTGAGGCGGCAAATCTGGAATTTGGATTAGCTTTGGCATCCTGACTATGTGACCATCTAATATTGTAAATAGTATTTTGTGAAAAGTCAGGGAAACCACGCTCACTGTTTAAGAGGTTTTCGTATCTAAATGCCACATTTCCTCTAAATTTGTAACGCGCTGCATAGCTGCTTTCTAATCTCAGTCCATAACTACCATTGGTGTAATAATCTCCTAAAACAGCCAGGTCTACATAGTCACTTATGGCAAAATAATAACCACCATTTTGTAAAAAATACCCGCGATCATTTCCTGTATCCTCACCAAAGGAAGGAAAGATAATGCCGGAAGTTTGCTTTTTAGACATTGGAAAAAAGGCAAAAGGAAGGGCTATTGGTGTTGGTACATCGTAAATGTATAATTGCGTAAAACCAGTCACTACTTTTTTGTTCGGTACTATTTTAGCGCGATTCATTAAAAAATAGTACTCAGGATCTTCAATGTTTTCGGCCGTGGTAAATTTTCCGTTGCCTATAAAAAATACCGAATCATTCTCCATTTTGGTACGCTCGGTTAAAATTGTACCTCCGGCCTGTTCAGTTACAGAATTATAAACGATCGCCTTTTTGTTTTCAGTATTAAATATTATAGAATCTGGTTCGATAACATTGCCGGCTTGTGTAAATACAGGTTTTTGAGAATACCCTGTAGAATCTTTTTTTCGTCCCGCAAACACTAAATTTTTACCATAATCGATAACCATAACGCCTGCCGTTATTTGCATGTCCTGGTAATCGACTTGCGATTGGTTATAGAGGTATATTTTCTGGCTTATAATATCGGTGATGACAGAGTCTTTGGCTTTATAGGTGACGATATCTTTTAAAACCTCGTTTTGCTTTACAGAATCTTGTCGCGTCGAGTCAATAGCTCTCGTATTTAAAAGCGGATCGAGTTGTACTCTAGTAGAGTCTGTAATAGATTGTGGTGGAATTTCTTTGCTCTTTGTAGGTAATTCTTGAGCCAAGCTAAAAGTGTTGATAAGCACTGTAAAACTCAAGGTAAAAAGTATGTGTAGGCTTCTTGTACGCAATCCTTTTAAATGTATTTTTGTAAAAGTATGGCTCGGTTTTTGAAACGCCAAAAGTAAAACTATTTTTTTGTGATTAATCCTTTAATAACATAAACTTTTAAATTACCTTAAAGTGTAATATAATAAGCCAATAAACCGTTATTTTAAATATGCAAACGACCCTTAAATATATATTAGTATCGCTAGTAATTACTTTTATAACTTCTTTAACTTCTGGCGCTTCTTTACACGCTCAGAATGATAAATTTGTGGTGGTTTTAGATGCTGGTCATGGCGGAGGAGATAGTGGTAACTTAGGTAATGGTTATAAAGAAAAAAATATAGCCCTCAATATTGTGCTTCAAATTGGTAAAGCCTTAGAAAAAAACAAAGATATTAAAGTGATATATACACGCAAAAAGGATGTGTTTGTAGAACTTTATGAACGTGCTAATATTGCAAATAGAGCAGATGCCGATCTTTTTGTTTCTGTGCATTGTAATTCTGTGGCGAACCCAAAACCTTTTGGAACAGAAACTTTTGTTTTGGGAGAGAAAAATACGGGTCGTAATTTTGAAGTAGCCAAACGCGAGAACGAGGTTATTTTTCTGGAAGATAACTATAAAGAAAATTATGCTGGCTTCGATCCCAGTTCACCAGAGTCGACAATTGCAATTGGTATAGAGCAGGAAGTGTATGTAGAACAGAGTATTGTTTTGGCACGTAAGATCGAAGATAATTTTATCGGTCAGGCCAAACGTAAAAGCAGAGGCCTAAAACAGGCAAGTTTACTTGTTATCCGTAACACCTATATGCCAAGTGTATTAGTAGAAGTTGGTTTTTTAACCAATAAGCAGGAGGGTGCTTTTTTAAATACTAATGCAGGACAAACAAAGATGGCAACTGCCATAAAAGATGCCATTTTATCCTATAAAAAAGAGATCGATTTAAACGTAGGTAGTAGTCTACTAAATGTAAACCCTAAAGTTGAGGAGGTTCTAGAAGATATACCTTTGGTATACGAGGATATTACCTTTAAAATACAAATAGCTGCAAGCTCCAGAAATTTAGAACCGAAACCTTATAATTTTAATGGTCTTACTAATTTGAGTAAGGAAAAAGTTGGTAGCCTCTATAAGTACTATTTTGGTAGTACTTCTGATTTTAATAAAGCAAAACAATTACAGGCAGAAGCTAAGGCAAAAGGCTATACTTCTAGCTTTGTGGTGGCTTACAAAGATGGCAAACAGATAGATGTTTCTAAAGCCTTAAAATCAACTGCTAATTAGAAACATTATTAATATATTTATTCCTAATTTTGTTTTTAACTAAAGCAATGCCCATTGAAAATTTCTAGAGAAGTTAAAACAGCCATACTCGTTATATCTGGTATCGCTTTATTCATATATCTATTTTCTTACTTAAAAGGTGAAGACCTTTTTGAAAGTACTGAAACTTACTATACCACATTCGACTATAACGCCTTAAGTTTATCCTCACCGATAACCGTAAAAGGGAATCGAGTTGGTAAAATTGAAGAGATCACTTACGACTTCGACACCGGGAAAACAATCGTGACGTTCTCTGTAAATCCAAAGCTTGAGTTTTCCAAAAATAGTGTGGTGAGGCTTTACCAAACAGGATTAATGGGTGGTAATGCACTTGCAATTGTAGATGCCAACGATGGTGTTTCAGCCGAGCCGGGTGATTATATCGAATCAGAAGTAAAACAAGGTCTAGTATCATCTTTAGAAGCAAATTTACCAAAGGTTACTGCCGGTTTAGATGGTACCTTAAGTTCTGCAGATACATTGGTCAATAGTTTAAATACTTTGATTACAGATGATTCTGATGCAGGATTAAAAAATGCCATCGCAGAATTAAATACAACGATCAAATCTTTTAATAATTTATCACTATCGGTTCAAGGTCTTATAAAAGACAATGATGAAAAAATTGCTTCAGTCTTAGATAATTTTGAAAAGACTAGTAGTAATTTAAATGCGCTTACTTTAGAAATGAAGGAAGCCGGATTATCTACTACAGTTGCCGAACTTAATAAAACCTTAGCAAGTTTACAAAACTTACTTACAACCATTGATAATGGAGAGGGTACAATTGGTAAACTATTAAAGGATGATGCCCTTTATAAAAACTTAGAAGGTGCATCTAAAGAAATGGAGTTGTTGTTGTTGGATATAAAGCTACATCCAGCAAGATACAGACGTATTTTGTCTAAAAAAGAAATTCCTTACGAACCACCAACAGAAGATCAAAAAAACTAGATTATTTCTACTATGGAATATTTACCAAATATACTCTTTGCCATAATTTTGATTTTAGGCATCGGCTATTTTGCCAAAAATATTAAAAAGCTTATCCGTAATATTAAATTAGGACACGAAGTAGACGCCAGTGACCATAAATCGCAACGTTGGGCTAATATGGCTCGCATTGCTTTAGGTCAAAGTAAAATGGTTAAACGTCCTGTGGCTGGTTTACTGCACATTATTGTTTATGTTGGGTTCATTATTATTAATATAGAAGTTCTAGAAATAATTATTGATGGATTATTAGGAACACACAGAATAGGACAAGAGTTTTTACCTGCTTCAGTTTACGGATTTTTAATTGGCTCCTTTGAAATTTTGGCTGTTTTAGTATTAGTCGCTGTAATCGCATTCTGGTTGAGACGAAATGTTATTAAGTTAAGACGCTTTATGGCCAACGAAATGGAAGGCTGGCCAAAGAGTGATGGTAACATAATTCTTTACTTTGAGGTGGTATTAATGTGTTTGTTTTTAATTATGAATGCAACGGATACTTCATTTCAGTTAGCAGGCTCAGGTAATGTGGTATCGCAATTTATGGTACCTTGGTTCAATGGGTTTTCTCCAGACACCTTGCATCTTATAGAACGCACCGCATGGTGGTTACATATTGTAGGTATATTGGTGTTCTTAAACTATTTATACTTCTCTAAACATTTACATATTCTGTTAGCATTTCCAAACACCTATTACGGAAGGGTTGAGCCTAAAGGTAAATTCAATAACCTCGATGCCGTAACTGCAGAAGTGAAGTTGATGATGGATCCAGATGCAGATCCATTTGCAGCACCTGCAGAAGGTAAAGAAGATGAAGTACCTGCTAAGTTTGGTGCAAGTGATGTTATGGACTTAAATCAAATCCAATTACTAAATGCGTATACCTGTACAGAATGTGGTCGATGTACAAGTGAGTGTCCAGCGAATTTAACTGGTAAAAAATTATCGCCTCGTAAGATCATGATGGATACGAGAGACCGTTTAGAAGAAGTTGGAAAGAATATCGATGCAAATAATGGTGAGTTTAAAGAGGATGGTAAGCAACTGTTAGGTGATTACATAACGCATGAGGAGTTGTGGGCTTGTACCACATGTAATGCCTGTGTAGAAGCTTGTCCTGTAAGTATAAACCCGTTATCTATTATTATGGATATGCGACGTTATCTGGTTATGGAGCAGAGTGCTGCGCCAATGGAGTTGAACAATATGATGACGAATATAGAAAACAACGGGGCCCCATGGCCATATAACCAAATGGATCGTTTAAATTGGAAAGATGAATAATTAGCAGGTCTTATGGACGTTGAATGTAAGGGAAATGATGATTTCAAGATAGGTACCTACAAATTAGAACAAATAAAAAGTGAGTTATGAGTGAGCAGCTTAAAGTACCAACTATGGCAGAGTTTATGGCGGAAGGTAAGCAACCTGAAATTTTATTTTGGGTAGGTTCTGCTGGAAGTTATGATGATAGAGCTAAGAAGATTTCAAAAGCCTTCGTGAAAGTTTTACATAAAGCTAATGTAGATTTTGCTGTTTTAGGTAGTGAGGAAAGTAATACAGGAGATGTCGCAAAGCGAGCTGGTAATGAGTTCTTGTTTCAGATGCAAGCCGTCATGAATATAGAAGTCCTCAATGGTTATGAGATCAAGCGGATTGTGACTTGTGATCCGCACTCATTTAATTGTATTAAAAATGAATACCCAGGATTGGGAGGTCATTACGATGTGATCCATCATACGCAGTACATACAGGAATTAATAGATAACGGCCGCTTAACGGTAGAAGGGAAGACTTATAAGGGGAAACGTATAACTTTTCATGATCCTTGCTATTTAGGAAGGGCCAACAGTGTTTATGATGCTCCAAGGGAAGTGTTGAAAAATACTAACGCTACACTTACCGAAATGAAACGCCACAAAAGTACAGCCTTGTGCTGTGGTGCTGGTGGAGCGCAAATGTTTAAGGAGCCCGAAAAGGGAGATATGGACATTAACGTCCTCAGAACCCAAGACGCTTTAGAGACACGTCCAGATATCATTGCAACTGGTTGTCCGTACTGCAACACAATGATGACAGACGGGATTAAAGCGAAAGAAAAAGAAAATGAGGTATCGGTGATGGATATTGCTGAGTTAATTGCATCTTCTTAAAATATGAAAAGAGAATCATTGCCACTAAAAGATGTAACCAAAAATGGTGTTTTAAACGGCTTGTTTTTTAGCATTACCATGGCTGGGTACGATTATTTTACCGACGAACCGTTTTCCATTATGAAGTTTGTTTTTCATTTTATAAGTTTTGGGTTTTTTATGGCAATCTCATTTAGATATAAATATACTAAGATAAAGGAAAATTAATGCTAGTAGAATTTAATGCATTACCCGAAGAGTCTCGTGTTTGGATATACCAGGCTAACCGTTCATTTTCAGAAGAGGAGCTAGCTCAGCTTCAAAAGCAACTTGCAGATTTTATAGAAGTTTGGACTGCACATGGCAAGGATTTAGAAGCGAGTTATAAGATTGTATATAAGCGATTTATAGTAATCGCCTTAAATCAAAGCTTAAATAACGCAACAGGATGTTCAATTGATTCATCTGTCCGCTTTATACAAGATTTAGAACAGCAGTATAATGTAGATCTTATGGACAAAATGAATGTGTCTTACAAGCAAGGGGAGTTTATTGCCTATAAGCCTTTAATCGATTTTAAAAAGATGGCAAAGAACAATTCTGTTTCCAAAAATACAATAGTGTTCAACAATTTGGTTACAAACATTGCTGAGTTTAAGGAAAATTGGGAGGTGCCAGCAAGTGAAAGCTGGCATAGTAGATTTATTAAATAACCGTGTCATAAGGCGCATACGTTGAAAACAGATATTTTCTTACTAAATATATCAGGGCAGGATAGACCCGGATTAACCTCTGGTTTAACCAGTGTACTGGCAGATTATGATGCAAAGGTATTAGATATTGGTCAGGCCAATATTCACGACACGCTTTCTTTAGGTATTTTATTTGAAATCCCATCTGGTGAAATGTCATCTGCTGTAAAAAAAGATTTATTGTTTAAGTCCTATGAATTAGACATCAGTGCGAAATTTACTCAAATTACCTTAGACGATTACGAAAAATGGGTTAAACTGCAAGGTAAAGATCGATATATCGTAACCATCTTAGGAGAAAAATTGGCGGCTCAGCAAATCTCCAAGGTAAGTCAGATCATATCCGATAAAAATTTAAATATAGATTCTATCAAGCGCCTAACCGGTCGCTTGTCTTTGATTAAAACGGAAGCGTATAAAAGAGCTTCTATACAGCTTTCGATTAGAGGAAAAATTGACAATAAAGCAGATATTACTGAAAAATTTATGCAAATCTCCAGAGAGTTGGATGTGGATATTGCCTTTCAGGAAGATAATATTTTTAGAAGAAACAGGCGCCTGGTTTGTTTCGATATGGATTCGACCCTTATACAAACGGAAGTTATCGATGAGCTGGCAGAACTTGCTGGTGTTGGTGAAGAAGTAAGAGCAATTACGGAGTCTGCCATGCAAGGTGAAATAGACTTTAATGAAAGCTTTATTAAACGAATGAAACTCTTAAAAGGGCTTAAAGAAGAGGTGTTACAAGAGGTTGCTGTAAATTTACCAATTACAAAAGGAGCCAGAAGACTTATTGATACGCTACATAGTTATGGTTTTAAAACAGCTATTTTATCTGGTGGTTTTTCTTATTTTGGGAATTACCTTAAAGACAAGTTAGATATTGATTATGTATTTGCAAATGAGTTAGAGATCAAAGATGGTGAACTTACTGGTGGTTATATTGGTGATATAGTAGATGGTAAGAAAAAAGCTGAATATCTGCAACAACTAGCCAATAATATGGACATAGATATTAGCCAGACTATCGCAGTTGGTGATGGTGCAAACGATCTTGAAATGTTAAATCTTGCCGGTTTAGGTATTGCTTTTCATGCAAAACCAAAGGTAAAAGATAATGCGCAAAGCTCAATATCCAGTATAGGATTAGATGGTGTTCTATATTTATTAGGGTATCACGATCGCCACATTGACTTGGTAGAGTAAACTTTTAATTCTAAACACTTTAAAAGTGTTAATTAAGCCGTTTATAAAAGAATCATAAAGTCTTTTTACTTCCTTATTAATTATACTATTTTGGCATAGTATTCGTTATTTAACCTATTTCACGAAAAACACTGTACATGCGTAACATTGCCCTTTTTCTTATTTGTTTGAGTAGTCAATTTTGCTTAGCCCAAAATAGCATTACTAACCCTTTACGTTCAGAAGATCCTGTTGCCCAAGAAAAGTGGGTCGATAGTATTTATAATTCGCTTTCTATCAAAGAGAAAATTGGACAATTATTTATGGTACAAGTAATGTCTCAGGATTCTGACAATGTCAATACAAAATATGTAGACCTTATCAGGGATCATAAAATTGGAGGTATTATTTATTCTAAGGGAGGTCCTTATCGCCAAGCGCGACTGAATAATAAATTACAAGCGGTTTCTAAAATTCCGTTATTAATAGGTATGGATGCGGAATGGGGATTAAGTATGCGATTAGATTCTACGTATGCCTTCCCGTGGAACATGACCTTAGGAGCTATTTCAGACAATGCATTAGTTGAACAAACCGGACGACAAATTGGTGAGCACTGCAAGCGTCTTGGCGTTCATTTTAATTTTGCGCCTGTTGTAGACATAAATACAAACCCAAAAAATCCCATTATTGGTAACAGGTCTTTTGGGGAAGATAGAGATAATGTTACAGCAAAGGCCTTAGCATTTATGAAAGGTATGCAAAGCGCTGGTGTTTTGGCCAATGCGAAACACTTTCCAGGACATGGTGATACGGAAGCAGATTCGCATAAAACCTTGCCAACGGTTTCATTTAGTGAAAAACGTATAGATTCTGTAGAGCTATATCCATACAGAAGATTAATAGAGGAGGGCCTATCTAGTGTTATGGTAGCGCATCTCAATGTGCCAAGTTTAGAAAAACGTTCAGGATTTCCGTCGTCATTATCTAAGCATATTGTCACAGATATTCTTAAAGTCAATTTAGGCTTTAAAGGGCTCATTTTTACTGATGCATTAACGATGAAGGGCGCTGCTGATTATGTTGCCAAAGGCGTTGACGGCATAACACCAAAATTATTTTCTAATAAAGGTGGTATAGATCTAATGGCATTTTTAGCAGGTAATGATGTTATGCTAATGTCAGAAGATCCTCTAAGTGGGATTAATAAATTTATGATAGCTTATGAGGAAGGCTTAATTAGTGAAGCACGATTAGCGCATTCGGTAAAAAAGATTTTAATGGCTAAGTACAAGGTGGGTTTACATAATTATAGTCCCGTTGGGTTATATAAATTAAGCGAAGACTTAAACCGAATTAAAGATGATATTCTCTATGAAGCCTTGATGGAAAAAGCTATTACCGTAGTGGAGAACAAAAACTCTTTATTACCCTTAAGGGATTTAGAAACAAAAAAAATAGCATATGTGTCGTTAGGGGATGATCAAGGCTCGGATTTTTATAATGAATTGAGGAAATACACTAAAGTTCATCATATCAAAGCAGACAAGCTCGGAGTTATGATAGAAAAGCTCCAAAATTATAATACTGTTATTATTGGTTTTCATCGTTCTAATGCTAATCCATGGAAAAATTTCGAATTTTCTGAAAAAGAATTGACCTGGATTTATGAGATAGCCAGAACCAATACAGTAGTCTTAGATGTTTTTACAAGACCTTACGCTTTAAATCAGTTATCTACAGTCGATAATATTGAAGCCATAGTCATGAGTTATCAAAATAGTGCCATAGCACAGCAAAAATCGGCCCAGCTTATTTTTGGAGCAATTGCTGCTAGCGGTAAACTTCCAGTGAGTGCAGGTCCTTTGTTTCAAGAAGGAAAGGGCGAGAACTATAACAGTATTTCCAGTTTAAGTTATGGTTTGCCAGAACGTGTTGGGATCGATTCAAAACTGCTAAGTAAAATTGACTCTGTAGCTAATTATGCAATCGACAAAAAAATGACACCAGGCATACAATTACTGGTAGCCCGAAAAGGTAAAGTAATCTACAATAAAAATTTTGGCTACCACACTTATGCCAAAAAAAACAAAGTAGATTTTGATGATATTTACGATGTAGCTTCGTTAACTAAAATCCTGGCTACCTTGCCAATTGTCATGGAATTAGAAGAACGAGGATCACTGTCCTTAGACTCTAAACTTGGTGATTTGTTGCCACAGTATAAAAACTCTAACAAGTCTAATATTACCTTAAAAAAAATGTTATCGCATTATGCCCAATTAAGACCATGGGTACCATTTTATTATGCTACACTAGATTCGGTAACAAAAAAACCAGATCCTAAATATTATAGAAGTAATAAAACTGGTAATTTTAATGTCGAAGTTACAAGTACCTTGTTTCTGCGTAACGATTATAAAGATTCTATACAGAAGATCATAAAAGAAACAGACTTGCTTAGTAGATTGCGCTACCGATATAGCGACCTCCCTTATTATATTCTTAAAAATTATTTAGAAGCCTTTTATGATAAGCCTCTAAATGAAATTGCCGAGGACCGTTTTTACAAACCCCTTGGTGCTAATTACACCACATTTAATCCAAGGAAAACCTTTAGTCTTAAAAACATTGTACCTTCTGAAATAGACACTTATTACCGCTATAAAAAAGTTCATGGATATGTTCATGATATGGGAGCAGCTATGCAAGGAGGTGTTGGAGGTCATGCAGGTGTTTTTAGTAATGCCAATGACGTTGCTAAATTAATGCAGATGTACTTGCAAAAAGGATTTTATGGTGGTAAACGTTATATAAAGGGAGAAACTATCGATAAATTTAACACCTGTCATTATTGTCATGAAGACAACAGACGAGGTATAGGTTTTGATAAGCCACAATTGGGAGATGAAGGTCCAACCTGTGGATGCTTATCCATGACAAGTTTTGGTCACTCCGGATTTACAGGGACTTATGCCTGGGCAGATCCTGAGGAAGAAATTGTGTATGTGTTTCTGGCCAATAGAACGTATCCAGAAGCTGGGAAAAATTTGCTACTTCGTGAAAATATAAGGACTGAAATTCAACGCTTAATTTATGAAGCGATTATTGATTAGCTAGTTCTGTAGTATTAGTTAAAAAGGACTTAAATATAATTGGCAAAGCTCTAAATCATTTAACTTTAAATTTTTAAAATGCTATAAAGCAGTTTTAACTTTCGAACACAGTATGAAAATAGGTATAGTATGTTATCCAACATTTGGAGGTAGTGGAGTAGTGGCTACAGAACTGGGATTAGAATTGTCTAAGCGAGGACATGAAATTCACTTTATTACATATAGCCAGCCCGTACGTTTAGAGTTGCTTAGCAATAATGTTCATTTTCACGAGGTACATGTTCCTGAATATCCTTTATTTCATTACCAACCCTATGAGCTTGCCCTGTCGAGCAAATTAGTAGATATGGTTAAGCTTCATGGTATAGAATTATTACATGTACATTATGCCATACCACATGCATATGCGGCCTATATGGCGCAAAAAATGCTACAGGACGAAGGGATCTTAATTCCAATCGTAACAACTTTGCATGGTACAGATATAACCTTAGTTGGTAGTCATCCCTTTTACAAGCCAGCGGTAACCTTTAGCATTAATAAATCTGATGCAGTTACTTCCGTGTCTGAAAGTTTAAAGAAAGATACGATGCGCTTATTTAATATTAAGAAGGATATTCACGTTGTACCCAATTTTATAGATCTGGAAAAACATGTCCATAGTTTTACAGACTGCCAGCGCGAAATGATGGCACAACATGACGAACGTATTGTGACACATATCAGTAACATGCGTGAAGTTAAGCAGATTCCAGACGTCATTAAGATATTTTATAACATTCAAAAAGAAGTTCCTGCCAAATTAATGATGGTTGGTGAAGGTCCGGAAAAAGAACCTGCGGAGCGTTTAGTTGAGAAACTCGGAATTTCGGATAAGGTGGTGTTTTTTGGAAATAGCAATGAGATTGACCGTATTCTGTGTTTTAGTGATTTATTTTTATTACCCTCTCAAACCGAGAGTTTTGGTTTGGCGGCACTTGAAGCTATGGCAAGTAGTGTGCCTGTGATCTCTACGAATACGGGTGGCTTACCAGAAGTGAATGAAGATGGATATTCCGGCTATTTGAGCGATGTTAATGCGGTAAACGACATGTCGGCAAATGCCTTGAAAATATTAAGTGATATTGATACGCTAAATACATTTAAGCAAAACGCGAAAGCACAGTCTCAAAAGTTTGATCTTAGAAACATTGTACCTAAGTATGAAGCTATTTATGAAGAGACATTAAAGAATTTTTTGG
>JABDKL010000075.1 GCA_013002225.1 Winogradskyella sp. | reverse complement strand
AACATTATAACATTTAATACATTATCTAAATGTTAAAATTTTTATGATATGAAGTTAATTAAAGTTTGAAGTTGAAAAAATCAGGTGGCCTCTTAAATTGACTAAACTTTTCAACAATTGGTTAATTGTCATTGTAAAACCTCATTAAACCTAGGGTTGACTCATCGTGTTTGTTAGAAAGTTTATTGGATTGTAACTCATTTAATATGGTCTTAGCCAATTGTTTTCCTAATTCTACACCAAACTGATCGTAGCTGTAAATATTCCAAATAACGCCTTGAACAAAAATCTTGTGCTCATACATTGCTATGAGTTTACCCAAGCTTTTAGGCGTAAGCTTTTTAATAAAAATAGAGGTAGTAGGTTTATTGCCATCAAAAACCTTAAATGGTACTAATTGCTCAATCTCCTCTTCACTAAGTCCATCTTTTTTGAGTTCAGACCTTACCTCCTCAGTGGTTTTACCGTTCATTAAGGCTTCGGTTTGTGCTATATAATTAGACATTAGTTTGTCTTGATGGTCCTTATTACCGTGTAATGATTCTGCAAACGCGATAAAATCGGCCGGAATTAACTTAGTACCTTGATGTATAAGCTGAAAAAACGCGTGTTGCGAATTTGTCCCTGGCTCACCCCAAATCAATGTGCCAGTTTCATAGGTTGTTTTATTTCCATCTCTATCTACGCTTTTACCATTACTTTCCATGATACCTTGCTGAAGATAGGTTGCAAACTGATTGAGGTATTGCGTGTACGGAATTATAGCCTCTGATTCAGCACCAAAAAAATTATTGTACCAAACGGTTAAATAGGCTGAAATAACTGGTATATTCTCAGTAAATGGTGCCAATCTAAAATGGGTATCCATCTCTTTAGCACCCTCTAGTAGACTTTCAAAATTGTCATTACCAACTGCTAAACTTATTGATAAGCCAACAGCACTCCAAAGAGAGAAACGGCCACCAACCCAATCTTTCATAGGAAAGATATTGGCTTCATCTATACCAAAGCCTTTAACACTATCTATATTGGTAGAAACAGCGACAAAATGTTTTGCTATAGCATCTTTAGGAGCAGTTTGTAAGAACCACTTTCGAATAGAGTTTGCGTTAGATAAGGTTTCTTGTGTTGTAAAAGTCTTAGAAACAATTACAAAAAGAGTGGTCTCAGGATTTAATTCTTTTACTATTTCCTGATAATGATCACCATCAACATTACTAACAAAATGTGGTTTAAGGTGGTTTTGATAATATTTTAAGGAATCAACCACCATGGCCGGACCTAAGTCAGAGCCACCTATACCAATATTAACGATATCAGTTATGGCTTTTCCTGTGTAGCCTTTGTGAGACCCGTTGATTACAGCCTCAGAAAATGATCTGATTTTTTCTCTTACTTGATATACTTCAGGTATAACATCCTCACCATCGACGAAAACTTTAGAATCCCTTGATGCTCTAAGTGCTGTGTGTAAAACAGCCCTTCCTTCTGTTTCATTAATGATATCTCCTGTAAAATAGCGCTCAATGGCGTCTTTTAGATCAACTTCTTCTGCCAATTCGTTGAAAAGCGAAAGTGTCTTTTTAGTTATTCTATTCTTGGAAAAGTCAACATAAAAATCTTCCCATGAAATGGACAAATCTTTAACTCTATCCGTATCAGAACTAAAAAATTCTTTAAGATGTTTAAATTTTATGTCGCTAAAATGTGATTCTAATTTTTCCCAGGTTTTGGTCTTAGTAGGGTTGGTTGCTTTAAGTGCCATTAGTTAATCGCGTTGTGTAATTAAATTTTTGGTGATTTCATTTTCAACCTCATAAGGAATTGCATCTAATTGCATTTTTATAGGCTCAATATATTTCAAATATCTAGCTCTGAGACTATCTGAAATTGGTTTTGCTTCAGGAAGATCTTGTTTAAATGGATCTACTTGTTTTCCGTTTTTCCAAAATCTGTAACACACATGAGGACCAGCCGTGCTACCTGTCATACCTACCCAACCAATAACATCTCCTTGTTTAACAAACTGTCCTTTCTTTACATTATGCTTTTTCATGTGCAGATATTGCGTCTCATAGGTGGCGTTGTGTCTTATCTTTACATAATTGCCATTTCCTCTTGTATAACTTGCCTTGGTGACCGTACCATTGGCTGTTGCCATAATTGGTGTACCGATGTTAGCTGAAAAGTCAGTTC
>JABDKL010000071.1 GCA_013002225.1 Winogradskyella sp. | reverse complement strand
TTAGCCATTGTAGAAGTTAAGACGCGCTCATCTGTAGATTTTGGGAATCCGCAAGACTTTGTAAAACCTAAACAAATTAAAAACCTTGTCAAGGCAGTAGACGAATACGTTACAGCAAATAACTTGGGTCTAGAAGTGAGATTTGATATTATCGCTATCGTAAAAAAAGAAAAAGGTTTTGAGATCGAGCATTTAGAAAACGCGTTCTACCACTTTTAGATATACAAATGTATACTAGTAAAGAACAAACTGTAGAATAATATATTAACTACAATTTCTTTAGGCTTTAAAGTTTTAAAACGGAGAAATTCCTTTTTTAAAATATCTATAGAGAGAATTGATGATACTAGTAAAACACCAAAAAGTATAAACCAATAAAGTGATTGCGGATATGGCAATGTTATGTTGGTTACAAAAAATAGTATAATCAATCCACTGACTATTATTAATCTTTTATTTTCTGCAACATTCAAATTATTTCTAGTAGATATTTCTTTCAGTTTAAACACTATGAATGCGGAAATAATTATAGAAAAAATCAAGGTAAAATTCATACAAATACTTTAAAGTAAAACTAAGTATTAATGGTTTATTTAAATAAAAAAAATGAGGTTTATTTGTAAAAGTTCATCTCGTCTATATACTGCCAAACATGTTCCGGCAACATCGGTCTCACATTTAAACCTGCTTTTATTTCTTTTCTTATAAACGTAGAAGATAGCTCCATTATTGGCGCTGATATGTTAATAATTTTATTATGATTTTTAAATTGCTCATTAACAGAGCCTTTAGAGAGTCTGGGGTAAACATAAAGGTTGTGATTTTCTATTATTAACTCATAATTTTTCCATTTATGGAAACTTTTTAAATTGTCCTCCCCCATAATTAGAGCGAACTCGTGATCAGGAAATTTTTCGATCAAATAAGTTAAGGTATCTATGGTATAATTAGGTTGAGTGAGTCCAAACTCAATGTCACTTGGTTTAAGTTTTGGATACTCTTTTGTCGCACGATAAACCATTTCTAAGCGTTGATGATTATCCAATAGACTACTCTTTTTTTTAAATGGACTTAATGGCGTTACAACAAACCATACTTGATCCAGATCACTATGCTCTGCCAGGTGATTTGCAATCGTTAAATGACCAACATGAATAGGATTAAAAGTCCCAAAATATAAACCAACCTTCATACTTATTTTGATAAAAATTCTGCAACTAAGGTATAAGCACTTTCGAGCGCTTCGTCTAAGTTAGAGTTTACAACTATTTTATCGAATAGTGGCGCCGTAGCTAATTCTGCTGGTGCTTTGGCTACACGCATACTTATTTTTTCTTCGCTTTCTTCTCCACGCTCCTTTAAACGTCTTACTAATTCATTTAAATCTGGTGGCTTTACAAATACAGCCAATGTTTGCTCAGGAAATTTACGCTTTATTCTTAGCCCTCCAGATACGTCAATATCAAAAATAACATGTTTTCCTTTTGCCCAAATACGTGCAATTTCAGTTTTTAAGGTGCCATAAAAATTATCGCGATAAACTTCTTCCCACTCTAAAAACTCATCGTTTTTTATTCTGTTTTTAAATTCCTTAAGCGATAAGTAGTAATAATCCTTGCCATGTACTTCATTACCTCGTTTTTCTCGAGATGTCGCAGAAATAGAGAATTCTAATCCGAGTTCCTGTTGTTTTAAAAGGTGGCGTACTATGGTTGTTTTACCAGATCCGGATGGCGCCGAAAATACGATGAGTTTGCCTTGTTTTTTTGTTTTAATTTCTGACACTACTTAAGTTTTACTTAATAGAATTATAGAACGTTTAGTAACTGTTCTTTTATTTTTTCGAGCTCGTCTTTCATTTGTACCACCAATTTTTGCATTGGTGCATAATTGGACTTTGAGCCTATAGTATTAATTTCTCTACCTATTTCTTGGGATATAAATCCTAATTTTTTCCCATTTGAATCCTCAGAATTCAGCGCCTTTAAAAAATAGTCTAAATGATTATCTAATCTTACTTTTTCTTCAGTGATATCGAACTTTTCGATGTAATAGACCAGCTCTTGTTCAAAACGGTTTTCATCAACTTTTTCTTTAATATCTGCAATTCCTTTTTCCAGACGTGTTCGTACACCATCAATGCGATCAGGATCCATAGTAATTACCTCTTCAAGCAAGTGCTTAAGTGTTGCAATCCTGTTAGTAAAATCTTGCTTTAAAATGGCACCCTCGTCCTTACGGTAAGCTATAATATTGGTAATGGCTTTATTTATTTCCGAGCTAATTTTAGTCCACTCTTCTTCGTCAATATCATCACGTTCTGTAGTAACGGCATCAGGTAAGCGAATAGCCATTTTTAAAAGTTCTGTCGTATCGCCATCAACGACGTCTTTAAGTTGTTTAATGTACTCTTTAACCACAGTTTTGTTGATCTTAGAACTCGTGTCCTCACCTGTAATTTCTACGTAAAGCGAAAAATCAACTTTTCCTCTAACAAGATTTTTGGCAATTAGTTTTCTTAATTCTAATTCTTTTGCGCGATACATGGATGGCATCCTTGCGTTAAGATCTAAATTTTTACTATTTAGAGATTTTAATTCTATTGAAATTTTTTTGGTCGGGAGCTGAAGTACAGATTTCCCATAACCTGTCATAGATTGAATCATTAATTTGATGCGATTAAAGTTGCGCAAAGGTACAAAAAGGAATGGTTTTAAGAGTTATTAAATAGTTGGGTAAGCATTAAGTCATAATCATAGACTTTTATAACTTTACAGCTTATTTTAAATACGACTATGTACAAAAAACAATTTGAAATTCGTTGGAGCGATGTTGATGCAAATGCCCATTTAGCCAACTCTGCATATACTAATTTTATGAGTCACGCACGTATGGCCTTCTTCGGGGAATTTGGCTTTTCTATGCAAGATATAAAAAAACATAATTTAGGTCCGGTCGTATTTTATGAGCATATGTATTATTTTAAAGAATCCTTTCTTGGAACACCAATTACGGTTACCATAGAGGTTTCTGGGTTAAGTGAAGATGGGATGCTTTTTAAGTTTGAACATAATTTTTACAACCACAAAGGAGAAAATTTAGCCTATTGCGAAATGCAAGGCGGTTGGATCGATCTGCAGGCCCGAAAACTGACAGCTTTGCCAAAAGCTTTGTTGGAATTATCTCATAAGTTTCCGAAATCAAAATCTTTTAAGACGCTTACCAAAGAAGATACGCGGAAGTATGGTATTAGACCAAAACCTATGGCGCTTTAAACTATTTAAAAGGGTTGTGTTGTTTAAATGATTTTATTTTTACGTTTGCAATAAACGGTTTTAAAATTTTATTGGCAAAATGCCTTTTGTGTTTAAAATAGCAGGTTAAGGTTTTTGGTTTCGCCCCAAGCGTACTTTTAATTTCAGATGCTGTTCTACCTAAATTTATATGGGTCGATTTTGTTTCAATCCCTAAGCGCACATAATCGTTTAGAATACGAGGGTATATGCTATAGGTTTTATTATTAGAGTAATCTATACCAATAAAATGCGCATCTAGATTAGTGTTATTTTGCATTGCAGATAAAAACCCAACGAGATGGTTGTTAAGGAAGTATCCAATAACGATAAACTTGTCCTTAAAGGTTTCTTTAAGATAGATGTAAGTGGTGAGATCTAATATCTGAGCATTAAAGTCTGCATTATCTATAGTATTTTGATATAACTCCTGAAGCTCATTTTTATGTTTTACAATATCCGCTACAGTAAATTTTAGCGTAGTTAAGGCTTGGCTTTTAGCATCTGCTCGATTGGCTTTAACTCTATACTTAGACTTTAGCGCATCTGTATAATCATTGAAAGAGAGCCATTCGGGTTTTAAACTAATAATCATGTTGGGCTCTACTTGCATAGCGGCATAATCATAAGACTTTAACTGGTCCGTAATGTAAAGTGATTCGTTTTCAAAATCCTTCACAAAATGAGCATTGAGTTTAGAAGTCGCCTTAGACACCCTTTTTACACCTTCAGCGATAGCACTAAACGTTTCTATTTTTGGTTCTCCTTCTTTTAAAAATGTACCGTATTCGCCACTTAAAAACACATTGCCACAAAACAATACCCGAATCTGGTTATTGCAGAACATATTATTTATAACACCTCTTATGTTCTGTGACATTTTTATGTTTTTGGTAATAGTCTCTACACCTATGGTAACTATTTGCGTATTTGCAAATGCCACAGGCTTATTATTCTTAAGAACAAAAATGTAGTTAAATTCTATATCTAAATTGGCCTTTTCAAAAGCGCTTAAAAAAGCTGGCGAATAATATATGTTAGACGTACAATTCAGGCTCTGCCAATACTTAGTCGGAATAGTATCTACAGACTTGAATATTTCAGAATATAAATTCAAATTATTTAATTTTTTTTGGTCGCTTTGTTACAAGATAAACTCCTAGAAATATGAGCAACATTGCTACAATTTTTAATCCATCTATAAAATCTGCTCCCATAGAAAGCGCAAAAAGCCCTGCAATTACAGGTTGAAGATAAATAAAGATACCGACAGTACTGGCCTTAAGTTGTCTTAAAGCCAATGGATTAAATAAATACGTTCCAAATGTGGCTCCAACTATAACAAATAAGACAGAAAAAGTTATATAAGGTGTAAAGGACGTCCATTCAACTTCAGTTATTTCATCATAACCAAACGGGATTAAAATTATAAATCCGAAAAGGAATAACCATTTTATAAAAGTAAAGGGGTGATATTTGGTTGTTAATTTTTTGATGAGAATCACATAGATACTATAAGAAATGGCATTTATAAATATAAGTAAATTACCTAACGGAACATTATCGCCAATTCTTGCAGATTTACCGTATATAGTTAAAACGAGCGCACCTATAAGGCCTATGGTAACACCAATAATTTTTAGACTGGTTACTTTTTCTTTTAGTATTATCGAGGACAAAATTAAAATGATAATTGGGACGATTACCATGATTGAAGAAGCATGAATAGGAGAGGTGTACTCCAGACCTTTAAAGAAAAATAACATATTGATAACTACACCAAATATAGCAGCAACAAAAAATTTCAAATAATCTTTTTTATCAATTTTTTGTTTTGGTAAAAAAAGGCTCATCATCCAAAACAACAGAGCAGCACCTGCAACTCTTAGCAACACAAAACCAAATGGTTTTATGTAGTTTTCATTCATTACTGTTTTTGCTATTGTATAATTGAGCCCATACAAGAGCTGCACCATAAACAGAGCGAAAATGGCAAAGCTCCTACTATTCATTTATAGCAAGTTTAGCGGCTTCTACAGTTTTCTTGGAGTTGCCAATAAAGATTTGGTCTTTATATAGTATTACTGGACGTTTTAAAAATGTGTAATGTTCTAAAATATACTGTTTAAAATCCGCTTCAGTAAGTTGTTTTTCCTTCAGCCCTAATTCTTTATATAACCTGGCACGTTTACTAAATAAACTTTCAAAACTGCCAGATAAGGTGTTCATTTCAGTGAGTTGTGAGTCTGTAATTTCTACAGTTTTTATGTCTTGAAATTCAAAATCCTGAGGTAAGTTTAGTGCTTTAATTATGCGTTTACATGTGTCGCAAGTACTTAAGTAATATACTTTTTTCATCGTTTGAAATTATAAGGTTAGGACTCTGCAAAAGTAACTGCAATTAAAACAAAACGGATTAGTTTCTAAATAAAATTCAATATTCTATTTTTACTCAAATTTTTGAATTATGGATTACTATTCAATTGCTACAATACTCATTGTGCTATCTGCCATTTTTGGCTATATAAACGTGCGTTTTCTCAAATTACCAATTACAATTGGATTAATGGTAATTACTATAATTTTTACGGTTATTTTAGTGCTTTTAGGTCAGTTTGATGACACACTGCTATTGCAAGAAAAGGCCTTTATCGCACAGATAGACTTTAAAACGGTATTGCTGGATGTCATGTTAAGTTTTTTACTTTTTGCTGGAGCCTTGCACACTAATTTCGATCAACTTAAAATTCAAAGAGGACCTATTTTAGCGTTTGCTTCATTTGGAGTGCTCATTTCGACCTTTTTGGTTGGTAGTGTAATGTATTACCTTCTTGCACTTATGGGTTTTGATATAGCCTTTATAAATTGTTTGTTATTTGGAGCTCTTATTTCTCCTACAGATCCAATTGCTGTTCTGGGCATTCTAAAAAAAGCTGGAGCTCCAAAAAAATTAGAAACAAAAATTGTAGGAGAATCATTATTTAATGATGGTGTAGGTGTGGTAGTCTTTTTAACCATTTTTGCAATTGCAGCAAAACCCGATGCTGCAATTGAATTTTCAGAAATTGCCAAATTATTTGGTCAGGAGGTCGTTGGTGGTATACTTTTAGGTGGTTTGCTGGGTTGGATAACCTATCGCCTTATGCACTCAATAGATAATTATGAGGTTGAAGTGATCTTAACACTCGCAACGGTTATGGGTGGTACGATGCTAGCGCATCAGTTTCATTTATCTGCGCCACTTGCTATGGTTACCGCAGGTTTAATTGTTGGGAATGATACTGTAAGAAACTCTGCAATGTCTCAAGTAACAGAGGCTTATGTTGATAAATTCTGGGAGTTAATAGATGTTTTACTTAATACCATCTTATTTGTATTGATCGGTATGGAAATGCTAATCCTAACATTCGAACAAAATTATATATATGCAGGTTTAATGGCTATACCAATACTCTTGATGTGTCGCTATATTTCGCTTTGGCTGCCAGTAAAATTCTTTTCTAAACGCTTGGATTTTGTGCCTAAAACAAACCTAATTATGACTTGGGGAGGATTACGTGGTGGTATTTCTATTGCTCTAGCATTGAGTCTAACACAAGACATGAATAGAGAGTTATTCTTAGTTATTACCTATATAATTGTAATTGTTTCTATTGTTGGTCAGGGTTTAACTGTTGGACCTATAATTAAGCGATTAACAAAAGAAAAGCTTTAATAAATTTTTAAATAAGGTTGAGCTGCTTTAAACGGTATTACAAATTCTGTATACCCAGGATTATACGATTCAATTTCGTAAATGTTATAAAGTAAGACTAATCCGTCTTCCGTAAAACCGATATTTTCAGGCAATTTAAATGTTTTGTCAATAAACATATCATCAATTGCAGAGTCCTCTAAAGTGTTGGAAGTTTTAAAATAAGATTTAGCGAGTGTTTTAAATTTTTCGATATCAGAAATGATATCACTATGCCGAAGAAGATTACCTGTAAGAGGGTCAAAGTTTAAAAATCTAATACTGTCATTGCCATGAGCACCACCTTTGTCTATATAAATACTTATGGCTATAGTCACAATTTCTGGCGATTGATAAGTTAATTCAGATTCTATATCTAAAGTCCAGTCTTGCTCATCTTCCGGAAAGTTGTTTTTGTAGTCTACAAACTCTTTGTCGAAATTTAATAAGGCTTTATCCAGAGAGCGTGAGCTTGAAGCACCTGAAATGGATTTAACGATTTCGTTATTTATAGCGCTATTGATCTTATCTGCTACCTCAGAACCAGAAAGGGCTTTGGTTAGTAACACATTAATTTCTGCGTCTGATTTTATAAGGATTTCTTCAGAATTAAACGTTAATGGAGGCACTTCCTCCTTACAGGAGGTTACGGCTAATAAAATTGCTAAAAGTATACCTAGGTTTTTCATAAAATTAAAGAAATCATTTAATAGATATCAAAGGTATTATATAGATTTATATACAACGAGATTATCTTAAATTTGTTATTGTTGTAAATAGCGATTTAATTACTTGAAATATAACTGGTTGAAAAACTTAAATTAATTTTTATGAAGTTTAATACAAAAACTATTCATGGCGGACAAAAACCAGACCCAGCATATGGTGCTGTTATGCAACCGATATATCAAACCTCGACTTATGCGCAGTCCACTCCAGGAGGGCATAAAGGTTATGCGTATTCCCGTTCTCACAATCCGACGCGTACTGCTTTAGAAAATGCAATTGCAAGTTTGGAAAACGGAACTTATGGATTGGCATTTGCATCGGGATTAGCTGCAATCGATGCCGTTTTAAAATTACTACAGCCGGGCGATGAGGTGGTTTCTACAAATGATTTATATGGAGGATCTTATCGATTATTCACTAAGATCTATGAAGATCTTGGAATTAAATTTCATTTTGTCGGAATGCAAAATGCCAAAAATATTGAACACTATATTACCCCAGACACTAAATTGATTTGGGTAGAGACGCCAACCAACCCAATGATGAATATAATAGATATTGTTTCTGCTTCCGGCATTGCCAAAAAGCACAAGGTGTTATTGGCAGTTGATAATACGTTTGCAACGCCGTATTTGCAGAACCCATTGGATCTCGGTGCAGATATTGTAATGCATTCTGTAACTAAATATTTAGGTGGTCATAGTGATATTGTTATGGGTGCTTTGGTGGTAAAGGATAAAGAATTAGCGGATCGGTTATACTTTGTGCAGAACGCTAGTGGTGCAATTTGCGGACCTCAGGATGCTTTTCTGGCACTTAGAGGAATAAAAACACTGCATATACGTATGCAGCGGCATTGTGAAAACGGTAAGGCAGTAGCGCAATACTTAGATGATCATCCTAGAATTAAAAATGTTTATTACCCTGGTTTTACAACTCATCCAAATCATAATATTGCTAAATCTCAAATGAAGGATTTTGGAGGGATGGTGTCGTTTACCACAACAGGCAACAATTACCAAGAGGCGATTAATATTATAGAGCGGCTTAAAATATTTACGCTTGCAGAATCTTTAGGAGGCGTAGAGTCTTTAGCGGGCCATCCCGCAAGTATGACTCATGCTAGCATACCAAAGGAAGAACGTGAAAATTTAGGTATAGTAGATTCTTTAATTAGACTGAGTGTGGGAATTGAAGATGTGGATGACTTAATCGCAGATTTAAGACAAGCAATTGGTTAGTAATTAATCTAAGTAATAGATATAACCAAAATTTAACCAAACATTCCAGTCATTGTATTGATTAGATTCTAATTTATGATCCAGTCCATCAATAAAATCATTAAAATAGTACTGGCCTCTCAATTCAACAAACAGGTCCGACAATACAGAAAGCTTATATCTGGTTCCTAAACTTGCAACTACAGACCATGTTGTGCCTCCCTCGTCGCTTATAAAAGGATCGCCTCCAGAGGCATCATCCCAAAACGTGTAAAAGTTGTCATTATTATTAATATCTCCATCGCCATAAGTGGTCCAAACACTGGGGTTATAGGATACAAAATGAGCACCTGCTGCGATAAACGGTGCAAATGAATTAACACCTGCTGAAAATTCTCTGACACTTAAAGGAAAATATTCTAATTGCATACCAATATCCCAATTTTGGGCTTCACCAGTATGAGCTCTTAATTGATTTGCTTCTATGGTTTGTCTGTTGTTATCTACCCATTTTCCTATGTGTTCTAAAGGTGTTTTATTCCAGGCAAGTTCACTTCTTAACTTAAAATGGTCATTAAAATAGGTGTCAGTAGAGTAACAGTTACAATCTGCGCGATAAGCAAAGTTAATATAATGCACCAAGCCAACGGCAATACCTGTATTACCTGCATTGGTTTCAAAGTCGTTACGTACGCCAAAATCAGACTTAAAGGCTATGGGACCTACAAAAGCACCTATCTCGTGAGAAAATCCGAGCTGAGAATAGCTATTCTCAGTGATTAGAATAAGTACAAAACAAATAAGGAACCTCCTTAGGGATGTTATCATATCAATTGAAATTGAAGTACACGGTGAACAAATATATAAAAACTCGATAAACTACCAAATAAAACAGATAAAATGCATAATTTATTATTTTAGCAATAAATGTAAGCGTTAAAATTTTTATTGAGAATATGTAAATTTAAAGATATTATTTTTATAGATAATGTATCTTTACACCCTATAAATCACATTTTCTTAACAATATTATATATGAAAGATAAGATTGAAGCTTTTTTAGATATCGTAAAGGAGCGTAATGGTCACGAACCAGAATTTTTACAGGCCGTTCAGGAAGTAGCAGAAACGGTTATTCCATATATCGCAGAGCACGATATTTATAATGGTAAGAATATTTTATTAAGAATGGTAGAGCCAGAACGCCTTATTTCTTTTAGAGTTAGTTGGGTAGATGATGCTGGTGAAATCCAGGTAAACAGAGGCTATAGAGTACAAATGAATTCGGCTATTGGTCCCTACAAAGGAGGTTTGCGTTTTCACCCAACAGTAAATGCTAGTATCTTAAAATTCTTGGCATTTGAGCAGGTATTTAAAAATTCCTTAACCACACTGCCAATGGGTGGAGGTAAAGGTGGATCGGATTTTGATCCTAAAGGAAAATCTGATAACGAGATCATGCGTTTTTGTCACGCATTTATGACAGAATTATTCAGACATATTGGTCCTAATACGGATGTGCCAGCTGGTGATATAGGTGTTGGAGGAAGAGAGATTGGTTACATGTTTGGGATGTATAAAAAATTGAAAAACGAATTTACAGGTGTATTAACTGGTAAAGGTGCTTCCTGGGGTGGTTCTTTAATACGACCAGAAGCTACAGGATATGGTAATGTATACTTTGCAGAGAACATGCTTAAAACTAAAAATGACTCTTTTAAAGGTAAAAAAGTCGTTATTTCTGGTTCTGGTAATGTTGCTCAATATGCTGCAGAAAAAGCTATTGAACTTGGGGCAACGGTATTAACACTATCTGATTCTGGAGGTTATATTTTTGATGAAGACGGTATAAATACAGAGAAACTGAAATTTGTAATGGATCTTAAAAATGTAAAGCGCGGCAGAATCAGCGCATACACAGATAAGTATCCTAATGCAAAATTTGTTGCAAACGAAAGACCTTGGTCAGTACCATGCGATATCGCATTACCATGTGCTACTCAGAACGAATTAAATGGAGAAGAGGCAAAGCAACTTATTGCAAACGGATGTATGTGTGTGTCGGAAGGGGCAAATATGCCATCCACACCTGAGGCTATTCACGAATTCCAAAAAGGCAAAATATTATTCGCACCCGGAAAAGCGTCTAATGCCGGAGGTGTTGCTACGTCTGGATTAGAAATGAGCCAAAACTCATTACGCTTAAGCTGGACAAGAGAAGAAGTAGATGCAAGACTAAAAGATATTATGGAAGATATTCATGATTCTTGTGTAGAATATGGTAAAAGTGAAGATGGAACTATAGACTATATAAAAGGAGCAAATATTGCTGGTTTTGTAAAAGTTGCGGATGCTATGTTAGCGCAAGGCGTCATCTAACAGAATTCAAGACTTAAATGATTAAGCCTTTGTATTAATACAGAGGCTTTTTTTGTTACATAATATATGATTGGCTATTTATTACCGTTAGTATTAAATATATTTGAAAAAATTAAATGCTTAATGATTAAGCCTATTTTTAAAGTACTTTTTTTATTAGTTCTGGTAACAAAGGTTTACAGTCAAGATTACTCTACATTATGGGAATCTCATTTTTCTTACAATAACATTGTCGAGGTTGTAAGTGGGGAAAATAATATTTATGCAGCAGCTCAAAATTCTGTTTTTCGGTACGATACAGATGTACTGGATCTTTCTACGATAACTACTGTAGAGGGATTGGCAGGTGAAGATATAACGACAATATACTTTAGTGAGACTTATCAGAGTTTGTTAATAGGATATAATAGCGGTTTAATTGAGCTGTACTCAGAAACAGATGCATCGGTCTTAACCATTGTCGATATCTTAGATAAACCTAATATTACACCCGAAAATAAAGGCATAAATCATTTTTATGAACATAATGGTTTTGTGTATATCTCAACCGATTATGGGATCTCTGTATATGATCTGGAAAGATTAGAATTTGGGGATACCTATTTTTTAGGTAACGGAGGAACACAGATAACAGTCAATCAGGTTACGGTCTTTAATAATGAAATTTATGCGGCCTGTTTAAATAGCAATGGCGTAAAAAAAGGAAATATAGATAATCCCAATTTGATAGATTTTTCACAGTGGGAAACTATTATCCAAGGTGATTACTATACTATGAATACGCTAAATAATAAGGTGTATTTTGTAAGATCCAATAATCAGCTTTACGAAACTGATGGCAGTAGTATTAACTCCTTATTTAGTTTACCTCAATTGCCCTTAGACGCTAAGGCAACAGATCTCAATTTAATTTTTACAATGTCTAATGCTTCGTATGTATACGATGCTTCATTAACTCTTGTAAATACGTTTCAGCCAAATATAGAATTTGCGACTGAGTTTTCTTCATCGGTTATTTTAAATGATTATGTGTATATAGGAACAGAAGATTTTGGAGTATTAGAAATACTAGCAACGGGTACTGATATGTATACTCAGGTTATGCCAAATGGTCCATTATTTAATAGCGTATTTAGACTCAATGGAGATTCTAAAACGATTTGGGCCTCGTTCGGTGATTATTCGGCTTCACTTAATCCGTCCCCTTTAAGAGCAAGAGGGTTAAGTTACTATGATAATGAAAGATGGACCAGTATACCTTTTGATAGTGTTTTAGGCGCAAGAAATCTTTCAGAAATTTCGACAAACATCTTTAATCCAGGTCAAGTATACATTAGTGCAATGCAAGATGGTATACTGGAACTTAATGACTTTGAGCCAACCATATTATACGATGAAAGTAACAGTGGGTTAGAATCTCTAATATTACCTGGAGCACCAAATTTTAAAAGTATAAGAGTCACTGATACGGAGTTTGATAGAAATGGTCTATTGTGGTCAGTTACAAGTCGTGTAGACAAGGCCTTGAAATCCTATGATCCAATTACAGGCAACTGGCAAGGTTATAGTTTTTCTTCTTTAATTGAAGACCCATTAAACGACGAGTTGGGCTTTTTTGAGATAGAAATAGATAATAATGGAACTAAATGGATCGGGTCTTACTCCAATGGGCTTTTGGCTTATAATGAGAATATAGCTTCTAATCCTTTGCGAAACTTAAATTCTGAATCTCAAAATGTACCACCATTTTCTCGATTTACGGCATTAGCTTTAGATGATAGAAATCAACTATGGGTTGGTACAACAAACGGATTGAGAGTTTTGTTTAATACTTCCGGATTTTACGATGATCCAAACCCCAGTCTTAATCAGATTATTATATTAGAAGAAGGTATACCTAAAGAACTTTTAGAAGGACAGGCAATTAACGATATTGAAGTCGATGGTTCTAATAATAAATGGATTGCAACTGCAGATTCTGGTGCTTTTTATTTCTCATCAGATGGGCAAAACACTATATATCATTTTACAACTGATAATTCACCATTACCTTCAAATAGAATTAATGATATTGCGATAGATTCAGAAAATGGTTTGGTATACATAGCTACATCCAAAGGTTTAGTAGCATTTAATGCTGGCGGATCAGCGCCGGAGGAAACCTTAGAGAGCGCTTATGCATATCCAAATCCGGTACGACCAGAATACAACATATTGGGCTTTAATGATCTTAATGATATTACAAAAGGCGTAAAGGTCGGCGGACTAACAGATAGGGTTAATATTAAAATTACGGATATTGAAGGCAACCTGGTAGCTGAGGCACAATCTAATATTAATCAGAGATCTTCTAGTGCTAATTATAATTTTGCAATTGATGGAGGCACTGCTGTTTGGAATGGTAAAAATCTCGCAAACTCAGTGGTTAGAACAGGTGTGTATCTGTTTTTAATTTCAGATCTAGACTCCTTTGAAACAAAGGTTATTAAAGTCCTTATCGTTAGGTAAATCTAAAATGTACACAAAAAACAACTGTATTGTTCTTTCAAAATTAAAATACAAAGATTACGATCTTATTGTGAAGTGTTATACACAAGAGCGTGGTGTGGTAAGTTATATTTTAAGAGGAATTTTAAGGTCTAAAAAAAGCCAGACTAAAACAGTTTATTTTCAGTCTTTATCTCAACTACAAATCGAAGAAAATTACAGGCCCAACAATTCACTTCAATCCATACGAGAGATAAAACCAACCTATATTTACAAAACCTTACATACTAACATTTATAAAAGTGCAATAGTTTTATTTCTGTCCGAAATATTATCTAACGTACTTAAGGAAGAAGAAAAAAATGAAGACCTATTTAACTATCTCGAGGCATCGCTTCAGTATTTAGATGCCGAAGATTCATTTTCAAATTTTCATTTATTATTTCTTTTAAAACTAACCCGATACCTGGGGTTTCAACCCGATTATCCAAAGAAGGAATCCCAATACTTTAACTTACAATCTGGGACGTTTCAGACTTATAATAACAGTATTTACACGATCTCCGGTCAAAATTTAACATTGTTAAAATCGCTATTGGGCATAAATTTTGAGGATTTAATTACCATACGAATTAATGCAAAACAAAGGCAAGATTTTTTGAATATGTTATTGTATTATTTTGAATTACATTTGGGGGATTTTAAAAAGCCTAAATCTTTACAAGTACTTAATGATGTTTTTCATTAAACTAATTATTTGGCGAAAATTAAATGACGTTAAGTTTGAAAGTACAGTACCATTATAGCCTTCTATTTTTTGTTTTTCTATTTTCTACGGTTCATCAGGCACAGACGATTACCGTATTGGAAGACATTACCGATGTGCCCATACCAGGTGTGGCATTATACAATTTAAAAAAGACAAAATCGGCCGTAACAGATCTAAATGGTAAGGTGTCTATAGATAAATTTGATGATGATGAGGTCATATTTTTTCAGAATATTATCTATTTAAAAACGCAAATCACTAAGTCTGAAATTTTAAATAACGATAATATTGTTTACTTAACCCCAAATGTTGAAGACTTAAAACAAATTGTAATTTCTGCTTCAAAGTTTAAACAAAATAAAAGAGATGTTCCTCAAACTATAGTCAGTTTAGATGCCGCTGATATTGCGCTCTCAAACCCTCAAACCAGTGCAGATGTTTTGGAGAATACAGGGAATATATATGTTCAAAAAAGTCAGCTTGGAGGTGGTAGCCCGATAATTAGAGGGTTTTCTACAAATCGACTGCTTATTACCGTAGATGGTGTTAGAATGAATAATGCCATATTTAGAGGTGGTAATCTTCAAAATATAATTTCAATAGACCCATTAGCTATAAAAAATACCGAAGTAACACTTGGTGCTGGTTCAGTAGTTTATGGTAGTGATGCTATTGGTGGGGTTATGAGTTTTTATACCAAAAAACCACAACTATCTTATAAAGATAATTTGTATTTAAACGCAAGTGCTCTAACAAGATATGCCAGTGCAAATAATGAAAAAACAGGCCATTTTGATGTTAATTTAGGGTACAAAAAATGGGCGTTTTTAACTAATGTATCCTATTCGGATTTTGAGGATTTAAAAATGGGAAGTCATGGCCCTGACGAATACTTAAGAGAACAGTATATTATCCGACAAAATGGTGAAGATGTTATGGTGTCTAATAGTGCCCCTAGATTACAAACACCAACAGCTTATAGTCAAATAAATTTAATGCAGAAAGTTCGCTATGAGCCCTCTGACAATTTAAATTTTGATTTAGGTATATATTATACCACCACATCAGATTACCCGCGATACGATAGATTAATTAGACCGAGAGGAGATGCATTAAGGTCTGCTGAATGGGAATATGGTCCTCAACAGTGGTTTATGAGTAATTTTCAGGTAACTAAATTAAGCAGTCGTTCTAATTTATACGATAAAATACAAGCAACACTTGCATATCAGAATTTTAAAGAAAGTAGAAAAGATAGAGATTTTCAGTCTTCGATTCGTCAAATAAGAGAAGAAAATGTTGATGCATTGTCTTTTAATGTAGACTTAGAGAAGCGTTTAAGTTCTAAAACCACGCTATTTTATGGTACCGAATACCTATTTAACCTTATCAAATCAAAGGGCAATGAATTTAATATAGATACTGGTATAAATGCTCCAACTGTGACGCGTTATCCAGATGGTTCAACCTGGCAATCTCTGGCTGGTTATGCTAGTCTTAAATACCGTCCAAATTCTAAGTTTGTTTTTCAGTCTGGCCTTAGGTACAATCAAGTAATGGCAAATGCGGACTTTACAGCTAATAATAGGTTTTTAAATTTACCATTTAGCGATGCTAATGTTAATACTGGTGCATTGACTGGTACAGCTGGTCTGACGTGGTCACCAAGCGAAATGATCCAATGGAACCTCAATGGTTCTACAGCTTTTAGAGCTCCAAATATTGACGATATTGGTAAGGTCTTTGATTCCGAGCCAGGCTCAGTAGTGGTACCAAACAGAGACCTGAAAGCAGAATATGCTTATGGAGGTGAATTAGGTTTAAAATTAAACTTTAACGACAAGCTCATTTTAGACTTAGCCACCTACAACACCTTTTTAGATAATGCACTTATCCGAAGAGATTATGATATTAATGGTGAAACAGAAATTGAATATGACGGTGAACTGAGTAATGTGCAAGCCATACAAAATGCGTCCCGAGCATGGATCTATGGATTTGAAGCAGGCTTGGTAATACATTTTACGAACCAATTAAAATTGCGTTCTCAATATAATATTATAGGCGGGAAAGAAGAAAATGACGGTATAGAAGTACCAGTTAGACATGTCGCACCAAGCTTTGGACGTACACATTTAATTTGGGATAAAGACAAGTTAAAGTTAGATCTGTTTTCAGTTTATAATAATGAGTTGGCCTTTGATGAATTGGCACCTTCTGAGGTAGGAAAAGCGTATATGTATGCTTTAGATGAAAATGGAAATCCATATGCTCCATCATGGTATACCCTTAATATAAGAGCTCAGTATCGCTATAATAACAATATAACGGTTACAGCTAGTATTGAAAACATTACGGATCAACGTTACAGAACGTATTCTTCTGGAATTTCGGCTGCTGGTAGAAATTTAATTTTAGCCTTGAGGTACAACTTATAACCAAAGCCTTTTTTCCAAAACCTACTTTTGTTTAACCGCTTTTTTACTTATTATCTGGCCATTAGACAAGGTGACTCTTGCAATATAGGGGGATTGTCTTAATTTAGAGAGGTTATAAACTTCAGTCGAATGGTTAGCTTTAAAGCTATAAACCTGTCTGCCTAACATATCTAAAATTTCAACCTTTTTAATAGTAGAATTTCCGTTTATTTTAAATTCCACGTTTCCGTTATTTAACTCAACAATCGTTAATGCCTTAGGATGAATTTGATGGTCATCTACAGAGAGTAGAGCGTCATTAAACACAATTTCAAAACGGTCATTAAATTCTCCGACCTCCGATGTAAAGTTGTAGTCAGAATCTTTAAGGTTGTGGATGGAATTGGTTAAATTATCTTTTAAGTAGACCGAGTTGTTATTATAAAAGACACCTTCAAATTGTGCTAAAGAAATAGTAAACGTAGTTTCAGTTTCAATTGCACATTTAAAACCTAGTTCAATTACTTCGTTTTCATTTAAGCCATCAAAAGTTTTACCTTGTATGACGTATTCTTTGTTATCATTCGGAATAGTGGAATAAATTCTGGCTGCACTTGCAGAAGAAATATTTCTTCTTATGTCATAAAATGAGCCATCAAAGTCATCTGTTGCACCTGTAATATGGGCAACGGCAATTTGATTAAAAACACCGTTATCTGATGTAAGATTTAACCAAAGAACTTGTCTGTTTAAATTTGTAAGATTTGATGGTCTAAAAAACTGACCATTATTTCCTGTTACACGCATGGAGTTGTTGAAGGTGACATTAGTTCCACTTAATGCTTCTATAAAAAATCCTTGCCCAGAGGGAACAAAATTATTTGGAATAGTACCAGATCCTCCTGCAGTATTTACGCCATTCGCGGAAATAATTGCATAATCTGAACCTGAAAAATTCTGACCTTCGTTACCAGATGCATTTGCGCTTGCAGGTGTAGCATGACTCCACAAATAAATATGGTCTACAATTCCTGAATTAACTGTAAAGAACACATCAGTATCGATAGCACTAGGGTAGGGATTACCTATAAAATTCCAGTCGTTATAATTACCATTACTGGCATTAGAAATCGCTGGTTGGTAGACACCATTATTAAAAGGACCTTCAAAAGTGAATTGTTGGGATGCAGGAAACATTCCAAAATTTACAGCTGTGGTAGCATAACCAACGCCAGGAAGCATTATACCAGATGCTAATTGCCAGGCGTTTCCATCATCGTCAATATCGTCCTGACCTGGCACATAATTACCTGAATTATCTATTTCGGATAAAAGATCTTCAAAATTTGATGCATTAAAGAGATAACGCCTATTAGGTGTTACATTAGAGAAAGTATCTTCAATTGTTTCGCCACTTACAGGGGAACTCCAATAGGTGTACTCAAAAGCTGTATTTAATAATGCCGTATTCTTTTGAACAATTATGTTCCCAGAACCTGAAGTAGATGCATTATCATCAATTTGAACTACAGAGCCTCGTCGTTCTACAGTAATATCACCATTCACTACTATGTCGTTTTGTATTTCTATATATGAATTATTTCCTATCGTGAGCGTATTGTTAGTGTTAACTGTTATACTACATGCACTAAAGCTGGTCTGGGGTGCACCTGCTGATGTATCATAGGCTCCATCAATAATAACAGTTACATCTGATGTAGGAATTGTATTTTGAGGAGTCCCATCACTCCAATTCCAGTTGGTGCCATCCCAAGTAGCAACTACGGAACAAGCGGCACAATTAAAATTAGTAGTAGAAAGTGTGACTAAGGAAAAATTATTACCTTCATTATAATTGGTTATGTTATTAAGCTCTGCCCAAGTTGGGTTATTTGTATTCCCATTATACGCTCTATTATGTCGAAAGCCATCAACAATATCTGCTGCTGTAAAACCAACAGGAAATGTTATCGAATCATACACATTGGCATGTAAGAATGTTGTCCAGGAATCATCGGTGTTATTATACCCTTGAAAAGCTAACAATTCATCGCCACCATTATTGAGAATCAAACTTCCAGAAACATTACTAAATTCGGCACTATTAGCAACAAAGCTAAGTACAGAACCACAATTATAGTTAGTACTTGCGGTAAAAAGCACAATACCTTCGCCCGTATTATTTAGAGCAGTTCCAGTAGCATTGACTTCATTATCTGTAAAATAAATCTCAGTACCTGTTGTAATGTCTACCCTAAGTAAAAAAGTAAAGTTTTCTGTATCGGTGTTTACTCCAATTATTGCAATATCTTCTTTTGCTAAGGTTGTTTGTGTATAGGTAATAAGACATCCAAAAAGAAGGATGAGAGCGAGGCAGTATTTTTTCATCATAAGAGTGCTGTAAAATAAAATTTGGTATAATAAAATTATTTATACGCTACGTAAAGATGCAGATTAAATTGCTAAATAGTTATATTTTAGACGCTTGAATCTACAAAGAACATATACGGTCGACGAAGCGCAAAAAAAGCTGGAAAATTACTGTGCATATCAAGAGCGTTGCCATAAAGAGGTGCGTACTAAGCTAATGGCCATGCGAATGATACCTGAGGCGATAGACCAGATCATGGTGCATTTAATTCAGCAAAACTTTTTAAATGAAGAGCGATTTGCAAAGACTTTTGTTAGAGGAAAATTTAGAATAAAGCACTGGGGAAAAATCAGGCTACGCAGAGAATTAGCTCTAAGGGAGATTTCAAAATATAGTATTGACACTGCGCTTAATGAAATTGATACAGATGAGTATTATAAGACTTTAGATCAGTTAACCTTAAAACGTATTGCTCAGGTTTCAGAAAAAAATATATACAAGAAAAAAAAGAAGGTAGCAGATTATCTTTTATATCGTGGCTGGGAATCTCACCTTATCTATGAAAAATTAAATGAATACCTATAAAAAAAGCCTTTTCACAAATATTGAAAAGGCCTTATGAGTTTTAATATTCAAAAGGGACTATAAATTAAAAGACGCTCCTATATTTATAGTAAATTGATTATGTAATGTCTCGGCAGCAGTTAAATTCTCGTCGTATTTAGCAAAGGGTGTGTTGAGTTCTGTATAAATACCAAATCCTTCTGTGAAAAAATAACGTGCGCCTAAATGACCACCAAAATTTTTAAGACCTATACTTAATCCTGGATATAAATCGAAATTATCGCTAATTGCTAAAACATTACCAATATTTGCGTTAAACCTAGCGCGAATATCATAACGATCACCAAATTCTGCATTATTCGGCTTTTCTTCTAATGACTCATCAATACTTAACAAATACGTTGTTGAAAAGCCTAAAGAAATATTTTCACCAATGCCATAATCATAAGATAAATTTATACCAGTGCCATTGTTTTGGAAATTCGCTCCAACCTGAAATTTTCCATCTCCTTTGCCCTCATAGGCTTGAGAATTACTAAAACTAAAAGCAAATAATGCTACTATTAATACAATTTTTTTCATCTGTTTTATTTTAAATAAATGAGGGTTAAATATACAAATTGAATTTGAAGTGCAACTCAAGTTTAACTTTATTGATAGGTATTAGAAAGGGCTTTTTTGTTTTTCCAGTCAATCCATTTTTGTCCTTTTATTTTACGCATTAAATTATCGTAATTACGCATTAAAAAAACATTATATAATGCTTTACCTAAATTTTTAGGATGACGTGCTATAGCACGTAAGCTCATCGAAAAGCCAGGAGTTATATATTTCATATAGTGCCAGTAACCTTCTGGCATATACAGCACTTCTCCATGATTTAAATCGCAGGCCCAACCTTTGGCATGCTTTAAAGCTGGCCATTTTTCAAAATCAGGATCAGAAAAATCAATATCCTCTCTGGTAATTAGGGAATGTGGTACTTTATATAGGTATTTATTCTGGTCTTGATCAAACAAAATACACTGCTTTTTACCTTCAAAATGAAAATGAAATATATTAGCTAAATCTATATCGTAATGCATAAAGGTATGCGAATTGGTGCCTCCAAAAAAGAGCATTGGCAAGCCCTTCATTAGTTTAAGTCCAAAATCTGGATAGCTATAATCCTTTTGAAGTTGCGGTACTTCTTTTAAAATATTCCATAGAAAAATCCTAAATTTCGTTGGTTCGCGTTTTAGCAGGTCCACATAGTCACGCATTTTCATAGTGGCATGTGCCTCGTTAAAACCGTCCTTATAATCTACAGGTCTATCGTCATATAAAGGAACCGTTATATCGCCAGCGACTTCTTTTATATAGTCTAAGTTCCACTTGGTATAAGCCGGCCAATCTTCAATAAAACGCTCAATAACCACAGGCTTCTGTGGCTTAAAGTAGTGTTTGAGAAAGTCCTCTTTAGTTATTGTTTTAACACGAGGAATTGGTTGTAAATCTAATTGCAATACAAATGGGTTTTACTTTGCAAAGGTAACAAAAGGTTGCAGACCAGAGAATAATTGAAAACTCTAGCAGTGCTATGACGGCTGTAATAAATGAGGTTGATTAAATACAGTATAACAGTAGTGTATTTTTATAAGATGTCCTAAAAAATTTAAATGTCTGAGTTATTCTATATTTGATAAACTAAATTGTTTTGTTTTGAATAGATTACGTGCTTTTTTAAAAGATCCTAAAAAGAAAAATTACTTTATTATAGGTAAAGAAGTTGTTCATCTTGCATTGTATAAAAAGGAATTGCCATTCTACTATTTTAAATATTTATATCGTAAAAACTCACCCCCTTATAAGAACTTTTTAAGTCTAAAAGAGCAACGAAAATTTCAGGATCATCCTGTATTACATAAACCTGATTATGTACATATATTAGATAATAAGTTGTTCTTCTCACTTTTTGCAAAAACCTGTAATTTAAAAATGCCAAGTTTAATAGGGTATAACTTAAAGGCTAGTTTTTGCATTAATAATAAAGTTAATTTAATACATAATGTGCAAGAACTACAGGAGATTTTTAAGGTCTTATTTCAGCAAAATTCATTAGAAGCTGTGTTTGTTCGGCCTATAACCGGAAATAGCGGAAAAGGTTGTATTAAAATGAGCAGAAATAATTATCAAGAAACCGTGCGCCAAAATTATAATAATCTTGTAGACAATAATTTTATATATACGGAGGTCGTTTTACAGCATGAAGATATAAATGCGATACACCCTCACTCTTTAAATACTTTGAGGCTCTTAACATTAATCAGTGGTGAAGGTAAAATTGAAATTATAGCTGCTTTAATGAAATTTGGAGTAGGTAAAAGTATTGTTGATAATTCAAGTTCTGGCGGGTTCTATGTAGGTATAAATTTAAAAACAGGCACATTACAGAAGTATGGCTATTATTTATTAGAACACAGTACCGAGGAAATAATTGCTCACCCAGACAGTAATTATACGCTTCAAGGATTTGATATCCCATTTTATAAGGAAGCCTGTGAGCTGGTTGAAGCTGCCGTTGAGGTTATTCCTAATCGATTGGTTGGCTGGGATGTGGCCATTAGCAGAAATGGACCTCTTATTATTGAAGCTAATTCAAAACCTAGTATATTTTGTCCAGATATAGCACAAGGCGGATTATTAAAAAATAAGAATGTGCAAGATGTATTATCAGAACTTAAATAAAAAAGCCATCGATTAAGATGGCTCTTATTAGGGAATATGTCTCAATGGATTCAATTCAGGATATAACGAAAACCAAACATAATATTACTAGGTGGCATAGGTGTAAAGCCGGTTTCAACATAGTCTGCATCAAAAATATTACTGGCTGTTACAGACAATTCTAATTGGTTAAGGCGAACCCTTACCGAAGCATCCCAAACATTGTAGGTTTGCCCTGTTGTGCGCTCTGCATATTTGTAAATGATATTTTGGCTTATGTTTTTAAAGAATTGGGTACTTAATCTGGTTGTATATTGGTGTTTCAAAGTATTTAAAGAGTATCTTGATAGCGCTTCATTCTGGTCTAATATATTGTCGTCTAAATACGCATAGCCAAAAGTTACAGTCTGATTGAATGAACTGACCTTAAAATTGTATGAGGCATCAAATTCCAATCCTTTAGTATTAACTTCTGCGATATTTGTAGCCGTAAAAACAGCATCGTTTTCACTTTCTCTAAAGTAGTCAATAAGATTTTCTGCGTCTCTATTAAATACAGCGAGAGATGCTCTAAATTTTGATGAGATGTACTTTAAACCCACCTCTTGTGCAAAAGCTTCTTCGGGCTGCAAATCTTCGTTGCCCTGAGAAACCGAATCACTATAGTACAAGTCGGTATAAGTTGGGATACGATAGGTATACCCAATATTTCCATATAATCGTAGGTTTTCATTAATATCTACACCAATATCTAATCCAGGAAAAGCGTTGAACTTAAAATCTGAAAAATAAGTGAGGGCCACTCCTGGTGTAATATCCAATATATCGTCTAACAAAGAAAACCGGTGTTCTAAAAAGGCAGTTGCCATAAACCTGTTGCGCTGGCCAAGATTATTACTTCTCAAATAAATTTTCGATAAATCTACTCCAAATCCGGTAACACCATGTTTTGAAGTGTATGATGCATTGACTTCGGCACCTAACTTATTTGAAATATGAAAGTTTCTAAAAAATTCTGGATCGTCACGTTGTAATAGGAACATATCTTGGTTGCGTTTCCAGTAGATTCGTGGTTGGATTTTCAGGTTTTCAGATTGAAACTTAGTTGTAAAGGCTAAAAGGCTATTTTGGGTTTCTTCGTATTCATTAAATCCAAAAGAAAGTGGTGTGTAAAAATTCTGTGCCCCAAAATTACGTTCAAAGAACGTAGCAACCATTTCAATTGGTTGGTAATTCTTATTGAAGACACTTTTCAAAAAATAATTAGAATTATCATAATCCGAATTAGTTCTATAGCCTTCAGAGGTTAATTTCCCTGCATGAAAAATATGAGATGAGTTATTCAATTCTGCACCCACAGTTACAGAACCGTTGAGCTGACCAAAAGAGCCTGCCTCCACATTGGTGGAAACCGTGTTTTTTAAACTGCTTTTAGTTACAATATTTATGGCTCCGGTAAAGGCATTTTGGCCAAATATCCTTGCGGCCGGACCTTTTACAATTTCGATGCGTTCAATCACTTCAAGAGGTAAAGCGGCATTCATGGTATGGTGACCTGTTTGGGCATCGTCCATTTTAATACCGTCTATTAAGAGTAAAGTTTGGTCAAAGCCACCACCTCTAATGTAGAGGTCAGCTTGACTTCCGCCAGTACCACGGCGACGAATATCTACACCAGCAACTTGTTGTAATAAATCGGATATAGTAAAAGCAGCACTATTTTTAATATCTTCTGATGTGATAATATTTATGGTCCTGCTATTTTCTTTAAAAGGAAGATCAATACGCGATGAGGTTATTACAACTTCCTGTAGCGAATCTGTTTTAATAGTGGGTTCCTGAGCGTTTAGTTGTAAAACCCCAGTTATTAGGAATAGAAAAATGATAAATTTATTTGTCATTACAGCTTTAGTTTAAAAATGCAAATGTCGTAACTTTCCGGACGATTAATGTAGTCCAGTTTTAAGTCAATGAATAGTCCGGTTGATCAATTGTTACAACAACTTATAAAAGTTGATAAAACTTTAGTACAGCCGCTTTATGTGCAAGTGGCTCAACAAATTAGCAATGCGATACAACGCGGTTATTTATCAAAGGGTAGCAAATTGCCCGGGACACGTGGATTAAGTAATTTATTACATATTCATCGTAATACAGCTGTGGCAATTTATGACGAATTGGCCTCTCAGGGTTGGGTGGAAATTATAGCCAATAAAGGCACTTTTGTTTTAGAACCAGAACGCACTAAACTAAAAATCAAAGCCACCACTCAACATGTAGATCAAGCCTATAGCTATCCCAAGCAAACTGGTTTTCCATTTCAACATTCATTTCATTTAGCGTCAACAATACAAAATACTAAAGCAGATATCATCATTAACGACGGCCAGCCCGACTTGCGCTTGCATCCTGTATATCAATTTACGCGATGGTATAGTGCTGCAATGAAACGTAAACCGCTAATTAGCAAATGGAGTAGAACTTCAGATTTATCGTCGTCTCATTTTAAAATTCAACTTTCCAATTACTTAAATGCGACTCGAGGTTTTCATATTGAGCCTCACAATGTGTTGAGTACACGAAGTTCGGAAATGAGCCTTTACATCGTTGCCCAGTTATTAATTAAACAAGATGATGTAGTCTTAGTAGGTCAATTAAGTCGGTATACATCAAATACCATCTTTCAGGAAGCAGGTGCTAAAATAATAACGATTCCCACGGATAATGAGGGACTAAATATTGATTACATCGAAAAACACTTTATAAAAAACAGTATTAGATGTGTTTATGTAAGCGCGAATAGAGATTATCCGACCACAAATACACTGAGTGCAGAACGACGATTACAACTTTTACAATTGGCAAAAACTTACGGGTTTGCAATTATAGAAGACGATTACGATTATGATTTTCAGTATGAAGGTTCTGGTATGTTGCCAATGGCCACAGCCGACACTAATGGCATGGTGATTTATTTGGGCAAAATGGGACAGTCTTTATTTCCTAGTTTTCAAACAGGATTTGTTGTAGCGCCTAAGAATTTAATATCTGAAGCTCATAATTATTTAAATCTACTGGATGAACAAGGCGATTTAATACAAGAACAAATGCTGTCTGAGCTAATTTCTGAAGGTGAAATTTATAGACTACTAAAAAAGAATAGTGTTATTTACAGGACGCGTAGAGATGCGTTTTGCAACGATCTAAAAATCTATTTTAAAGATCTTCTTATCTGGAATAAGCCTTCTGGCGGTTTGGCGGTGTGGATACAATTTATAAAACCAGTTTCCCTAGGGAAATTAGCCGCGGAAGCCGAAAAATTGGGTTTGTTTCTACCTAAAACAATTCTTTATCAGGATAGAGATACTTGTGGGATTCGTTTTGGTTTTGGTCATTTAAATGAAACTGAAATACAAACTGCTGTCATAAAACTTAGAACCGCTTATGACGTTATTAGAGACTTGGCTTAAGCACAGTTTTGATAGAAATCATTGCAGTAATGAAACCGATGAAGAAGCACTTGTAATATTTATTTAATGCGGCGCAAATGACTTTTTCGCTCTTTAGTTGAAAATTCGGTTTTACAATTCTCGCAAACATATTTATAACGTGTATGAAACGGTAGTGTGAAGGTTACTAAACCGAGTAGGAATGCTAAAAATGATTTTAAACTATCAATAGTAGAGTACATTTCTACTTCATTTTTTCCACAATTAGGGCAAACTATAGATTGTCCATTATTATCTACAGCGTAAGCTTTAATGGATTTTAAAATGTCTCGGGCTTCCTTTTCGTCTTCGGTTCGCACTTTTAATTTTATGCCACCAATAGCATTGCTCACTAAAGGGTCAGTGTCAATGGTAATATTATCTTTTAAAAATACCTGAATACCATCAGCCTCCAAACGCCCTTTTACAATCTGGGCTTCAGTGGAATATTGAAATCTGGCTATGGTTACAAAGATATCTTGCATTGGTAAGATTAAATTATTCTGAAATCTAATTTGCTTAATTTAGTTGCTATTGGTTAAAAAAGTGTGTCTTTCTGTACTTCTTCAACAATATAAGGCTTATTGGTGTCAATACCTTTTTTATATAAATCTTTACTGACAGGATGTGCCTTAAATTCAGTTTTTGTAAAACCGATAGCTATTATTTCGTTAATTTCCTGCTCGCTAATACCTTCATCTAACCAGTCTTCAAAATAGTGATTATCTAATATTAATGGCATGCGCTTACCTTTATTGTGGACTTCTTCAAAAAAAGCATTTGCTTGTGTTGTGAGGATAGTTGCCGTTAGGTTATTCTCTTCTAATTCATTATATAATCCAGCGAATAAAAATAAACTGCCGGTTGGGTTTTCGGTTGTGGGTTGAAAGCAGAAATATGGAATTGCCTGTCCATTTTCATGGTGTGGCTCAAAAAAACCATCGGCTAAGATTAAACATCTTTTGTTGGCCGCACTTTCTTTATAGGATGCTCTTTCAAAAATACTCTCGGATCTTGCATTTAGCGTGTTACTTTTTTTTCTGAAATTCTCCGGGTTATGTATAGCCCAGTCTGGTATTAAGCCCCATTTGGCATCAAAAATTGTTTCGGTATCATCCATTTTTATAATGTGCAAATTTCCGTAAGTAAAGCCGTTTAAGTGGTAATAGGGTTGAAATTGGCTTGTAGAACTGAACTCTGCCCTAATTTGTTGCTGTTTTAGTTCTTTTTCAATTTGTTCTTTTTGTTTGCGTAAAGCGGTCGAATAACACATGCTCTAATTTAATAAAATGATTTTTATTGGTGCCTGTTTGCTAAAAGCGGAGGAGGCTCGCCTGTAAAAGGATTCCAGCGACTAATAGTTTTAGCTTCCATTCCGGCAGCACTCATAACTGCTCGGTCTCCGTAGCGCTCGCGCATTTTATCCATAGCATTACTTAGGTTAAGGTGCATTTCGTTATCCTCAAATAAGTTAACCTGATGGCCTCCTTCTACTAAATGACTAAAACGCACACCTATAAGTCTTACCAAAAGCCTTCTATTATAGAGTTTTTTAAATAGGTCTAATACCACAGGAATTATAGTGTGGTCCATAGCACTATACGGAATGCGTTGTTGTTGGGTATAGGTTTGAAAATCGGAATACCTGATCTTAAATGTAACACAAGCTGTTAACTTATGGCCTCGACGTAATTGATATGCTAAATTCTCTGTCATAGCAATTACCAAACCTCTTAGTTTATGTACATCTGTTGTGTCTTGCCCAAACGTGCGCTCCGTAGAAATAGATTTACGTTCATGGTATTGTATTACAGGACTATTGTCTATACCATTTGCTTTTTTCCAGATCACCAATCCGTTTTTACCAAGCACTTTATGCATGAGTTCCATAGGCATGTCCTGTACAGTTTTAATGCGCTTTACGCCTAAATCGCAAAGCGACTTATAGGTAACGTTGCCTACCATTGGGATTTTTTTGACTGAAAGTGGTGCTAAAAACGGTTTTTCGGTACCAGACAAAACCCTTATTTCATTGTTGGGTTTAGCTTCGCCAGTTGCGATTTTTGAAACGGTTTTGTTAAGTGATAGCCCAAAAGAAATAGGCAGGCCAGTTTCTTTTATAATGCGTTGGCGTAATTCTGAAGCTAATTTGTGACAGCCAAAAAACTTGTCCATACCAGTAAGGTCTATATAAAACTCATCAATAGATGTTTTTTCATAAAGAGGTACACTTTCCTTAATAACATCAGTTACATTTTGTGAAAACTTGGTATAAATACCCGAGTTACCTCTTAATACAATAGCCTCTGGACAAAGTTGTTTCGCCATGCGCATGGGCATAGCAGAATGCACTCCAAATTTACGTGCTTCATAGCTACAAGAAGCCACAACACCTCTATCGCTAGTGCCACCAATAAGTACAGGTTTACCAATAAGACGACTGTCTTTTAAGCGTTCGCACGATACAAAAAAGGTATCTAAATCCATATGTACTATAGAGCGATTATTAGTCATAGCTGGCTTTAAGGTCTTTAAAACTTCTTTTTTTCTGAAACGTAGGATTTTCTGATTTTATAGAATATCGAGGGTCTTCAATAATTGCCAGTCGTTCAAACGTTGAAACTTCAATACTGACACAATCAAACTCAATCAGTACTTTTCCTATGATCTCATATATACCTTTTCCTCTAAAAGGAAATTTTGCTGCAATGGGAGGGAAGTGAACAGTATCAATGAAATCACCATCACGATCTAAAAATGTCCCAAAATACATCTGTTTACCAGTAGAAGTACTGGTGCGTTTTGTGGTAACGAGATAACCTTCGATTTTTATATACTTTCCTTCTAACCGTATTAAATGTTTAGCACGAAGCGTACTTGTAGAAGATTTGTCTAAGAGGTAAAAAGGATTGCAAAGCGGAAAGCCTAAAATTTCAATTTCGTCAAAAGCATTCTCTAAAGCCGTACTTGGTAACTCTGGTGTATTATAATTAATGCGTGGCGTTTGAAATAGTGTGTTAACCTCTTCTTGGATTACGGTTTTACTGATTTTTAAATGCGCCTCCCATAATAATTCGCGCTTATTAATTCCTGTAAACCTAAAAGCATTAATTTTTATAAGGATTGAAATTTGCTCTATAGAAATGGGGACACGCTCTATAAAATCATCGAGAGATGCAAATGCACCATTCTGATTGCGTTCATTAAGGATGCGTTGCGTGGTGTTAGATTCAAAAGATTGTAAAAACATAAAACCTATATAAATAGTGTTTTTTTTAATAACGGCTTGATTGAAAGATGTGTTAATACATGGGGCTTCAACAATCCCACCATGCATACGTGCTTCATGTACATAAAGTTCTGTGCTATAAAAGCCACCAAAATTGTTTATGGTAGCCGTCATATATTCTAGTGGATAATACGCTTTTAAGAATAGGCTTTGGTAGCTTTCTACAGCGTAAGATGCCGAATGTCCTTTGGCAAAAGCATAACCGGCAAAACTTTCAATTTGTCTCCATATATCTACTACCAATTCGTGTGGTTTACCATCGTTTTTACAGTTGTCGAAAAACTTCTGTTTCACCTTTAAAAATTCGGCACGTGATCTAAATTTACCAGACATACCACGACGTAGCATATCGGATTCTCCCAAATCTAATCCACCAAAATGGTGTGCTACTTTAATAACATCTTCTTGGTATACCATAACGCCATAGGTTTCGGGCATTATGCGCATTAAAACCGGATGTGCTTCTTTTCGCTTTTCGGGATAGCGATAGCGCAGAATATATTCGCGCATCATTCCGCTTTTAGCAACACCAGGTCTAATTACAGAGCTTGCGGCTACTAACCCCAAATAGTTATCTACCTGTAATTTTTTTAGAAGCATGCGCATAGCAGGAGATTCTACATAGAAACAGCCAATAGCCCTGGCGTTTTTTAAGAGGTGTTTTATACGCTCGTCTTGTTTAAATTTTTTGATATTATGAATATCAACAGGTGGTTGTTCTGTGTAGTTTTTATCTATAATTTCTACAGCTTCCTTTATTTTTCCTAAACCACGTTGACTTAAAATATCGAATTTATAAAGCCCTATATCTTCTGCAACAACCATATCAAATTGTGTAGTAGCAAAGCCTTTTGGAGGCATAAAAGTTGCTCCATAATAATGAATGGGTTGTTCTGAAATTAAAATACCACCTGCATGAATACCTAAATAGTTAGGAAAGCCTTGAATATATTCTGCATACTTTATCACCAGTTGCGATAAGCTGTCCAGCTCGTTAATGCTATATTTTCCGCGTGTAAGTTTATCCATTTCTGCTTTTGGCAATCCAAAAACTTTACCCAGTTCACGTACCGAAGCTCTAAATTTAAAAGTATTATACACGGTTATAAGTGCGGTATGCTTAAAGGTTTTGAAGATGTAATTTGTAACGTCGTCCCTGTCTCTCCATGAAAAATCAATATCGAAGTCGGGCGGGTTTTGACGAAACAGGTTAATAAAACGTTCAAAATAGAGGTCCAGCTCAATAGGGTCTACATCTGTTATGCGCAGTAAATAGGCTACGATGCTGTTTGCTCCACTTCCACGACCAACATAATAGTAATTTTTACTGCGTGCGTACTCTAAAATTTTCCAATTTATAAGAAAATAGGACACAAAATTTTTCTGCTTTATAATGCTAAGTTCCTTCTCTATACGTTCATAAATTATGGCTTTCGGAGTATTTCCGTATCTATAATTAATACCATCGTAAGTGAGTTTTTTTAATAAATTGTAATCTGATGTTTTACTCTCGGTAAGACATTTTTGATTTTTGGATTCGGTATGTTCAAAATCAAAATGAATATTACACGTATTTAAAAGTTGCTCTGTATTGCTAATAACTTTCGGAAACTCAGAATAGATTTCGCATAATTCGTTATAAGGTAACATTACGTCGCTTTCACTACCTTCTTGGATTTTTGGAAGCTTACTTAAAAGGGTATTATTATCTATAGCTCTAAGTAAGCGATGGGTATTAAATCCTTTTTTGTTCTGAAACGAAACCGTTTTTAATACTACGAGTTTATCACGGTGTTTACTCCATTTTGAAAACTTTAAATGGTTGAGGTCATTTGGGGAAATTCCCAAAAATTCATTCTGTTTTAGATGAAAGCTTTTTCCTTTTTGAAATGGATAAATAACAAAACAGTCATCTAAATTTTCGTCTGGTCGCTCAGGGATCGCTAAATCGTGATTGTGGAGAAATTTAGACAGATACCTGTTTATGTTCTGAAAACCGTTATTGTTTTTTGCAATAAGAATAAATTGCTGTTGTGCGTGATTTCTAAAATCAACACCAAGTACAGGTTTTACCTTGTATTTTTTTGAAAGTCTTACAATATCTAAACAAGCAGATGTAGTATTTATATCTGTTAGAGCTAGAGTCTGTACACCGTTTTCTGAAGCAATAGCAAGCAATTGCTCTGGTTTAATAGTGCCGTAGCGCAGACTGTAATATGTGTGACAATTTAAGTACATAAGGATTAACAAAATTAGCTACTATATGTAGTTTTTGTTGCTTATATTTGTAGTAATAAATGTTAAAGCAAAATTATAATGAAACCCATACAGGTTAATATTAAGCATCTGCGAACCTTGAGAAAACTTTCTCAAGAACGTTTTGCAGACGAATTGGAATGGACGCGCTCAGTGGTAGGTTCTTATGAAGAGGGGAGAAGCGAGCCGCCAATTGAACGACTGATAGATTTGTCTAATTATTTTAATATTCCCATAGATATATTGGTAAAAAATGATCTACGAAAAGCAAAAGACACCTCTTTTATAGAGGTAGGAAATAAGCGTGTATTGTTTCCTGTAACTGTAAGTGACGATAATGAAGATTTAATAGAGATTATCCCAGCAAAAGCTTCGGCTGGTTATTTATCTGGATATGACGATCCGGAATATATTGAACAACTTCAAAAAATTAAATTACCGTTTCTGCCAACTGGGACGCATCGTGCATTTCCTATACAAGGAGATTCAATGTTACCTGTAAAAGAAGGGGCTTTTATAGTAGCAAAGTTTTTAGATACTATTGAGGAGGTAAAAAATGGAAGAACCTACGTGGTTTTAACTAAAGATGATGGTTTGGTTTACAAACGTATTTATGTGCTCCAAAATGATACTGCTAACCTGCAATTAAGTTCGGATAACAAAGCTTATAAACCTTATTTGGTTTCCAAAGAAAATATTTTAGAGCTCTGGGAATTTACGTGTTGTATAAATACTCAGGAGTATGACGAAAAGGAATTAAAACTAAGTAGTATTATGTCAATGTTTCAAGAGTTGCAAGTAGAACTTGAAGCCGTAAAACGTATGCAGTAAGTGATAAATTAAGTATCTTTAATACCTCATAGATTATACAAATTACAAGGTATTTATTTGCATGACTGATATAGAAACAGAAATCATATATAAACGAGTTTCAACAGATAAAGAATTAGACCAAATTTTAGATTTACAGCATTCTAATTTAAAGCACAGCTTAACTGAGGATTTAAAACAAAAAGAGGGGTTTGTGTCTGTAGAGCATACTTTTGAAGTATTGAAGAAGATGAATAGTGCCTGCCCGCACTTTATTGCCAAACAAAATGATAGAGTTATTGGTTACGCTTTATGTATGTTAAATACGTATAGAGAAGACGTTCCGGTATTACAGAGTATGTTTAACCATATAGATGAAGTTCTTGCTTCAAAAAATATGGATGATTTACAGTATCTAATCATGGGACAAATCTGCATAGATAAGGCGCATCGCGGGAAAGGACTATTTAGAAAACTATATCGTAATTATAGATCTGCTCTACAGAAAAATTATGATGCCTTAATTACGGAAGTAAATGCAAGGAATAAACGGTCTTTAGAGGCACATTTGTCAGTAGGGTTTGAAGTTTTGGATAGTCACGTAGACCATAATGAAAACTGGGAGCTTATCATCTGGAGATGGCAATAAAGAAAGTAAATAAAGCAGAATATAAAAAAACGCGAAGCATTTAGCTTCGCGTTTTTTATAAGTATATATTTAAGATAATTAATCTGCTAAGATAATTAGCTTATTATCCTTTAACTCAATAGTTCCAGAGTTGATCGATAACCACACACCTCTGTCAGATTTAGTAAATTTATCTTCTACACCTTCCTCTAATGTTACAGATCCAGCAACCTTAATATGCCCTTCTTTAAGAATAGAGACAATTGGTGCGTGATTTTGCAACATTTCAAATTCACCATTAACACCAGGTACAGTAACAGATTCTACTTCTCCACTAAATAGTGTTGCTTCAGGTGATACAATTTCTAAATACATAGTTTTTCGGTATTTAGTAATCAGTATTCAGTCAAACTAGGACTGTAAACTGTTTACTAGTTTTACGCTTCAGCTAACATTTTCTCTCCAGCTTCGATAGCTTCTTCAATAGAACCTTTAAGGTTAAATGCTGCTTCTGGTAGGTGGTCTAATTCACCATCCATAATCATGTTAAAACCTTTGATAGTTTCTTTAATATCTACTAATACACCTGGTATACCTGTAAACTGCTCAGCTACGTGGAAAGGCTGAGATAAGAAACGTTGTACACGTCTAGCTCTACCTACTGCCATCTTATCTTCTTCAGATAATTCTTCCATACCAAGGATAGCGATAATATCTTGTAATTCTTTATAACGTTGTAATAGCTCTTTTACGCGTTGTGCACAGTTATAGTGCTCATCACCTAAAATATCTGCTGTCAAAATTCTTGAAGTAGAATCTAATGGATCTACCGCTGGATAAATACCTAGCTCTGCAATCTTACGAGATAATACAGTTGTTGCATCTAAGTGCGCAAACGTTGTTGCCGGAGCAGGATCCGTTAAATCATCTGCAGGTACATAAACGGCCTGTACAGATGTAATAGAACCTTTTTTAGTGGAGGTAATACGCTCTTGCATCGCACCCATTTCAGTTGCTAAAGTAGGTTGATAACCTACTGCAGATGGCATACGACCTAATAATGCAGAAACCTCAGAACCAGCTTGTGTAAAACGGAAAATGTTATCTACGAAGAAAAGTACATCTTTTCCTTGTCCGTCACCAGCACCATCACGAAAATACTCAGCAATAGTTAAACCAGATAAGGCAACACGAGCACGTGCTCCTGGTGGCTCATTCATTTGTCCAAATACGAAAGTTGCTTTAGAATCTTTCATAGCAGATTTGTCTACTTTCTGAAGATCCCATCCACCTTCTTCCATAGAGTGCATAAAGTCATCACCATATTTAATAATACCAGACTCTAACATTTCACGAAGTAAATCGTTTCCTTCACGTGTTCTTTCACCAACACCAGCAAATACGGAAAGTCCACCGTGACCTTTTGCAATATTGTTAATTAACTCCTGGATTAATACGGTCTTACCAACACCAGCACCACCAAATAAACCAATCTTACCACCTTTTGCATAAGGCTCAATTAAATCGATTACTTTAATACCTGTAAATAAAACCTCAGTTGACGTTGATAAATCTTCGAATTTTGGAGCTTGTCTGTGAATAGGTAAACCTGCTTCACCCGCTTTCGGTAAATCACCTAATCCATCAATAGCATCACCAATAACATTAAAAAGACGTCCGTAAACATCTTCTCCAATTGGCATTTGGATAGGAGCACCAGTAGCATGAACTTCTGTTCCTCTACTTAAACCGTCCGATGAGTCCATAGCAATTGTACGTACTGTATCTTCACCAATGTGAGATTGTACCTCTAATACTAATTTAGAACCATCTTGGTTGTTTATTTCTAACGAATCATAAATCTTTGGAAGCTCTGAACCTGCTGCGAATTCTACATCGATAACCGGTCCTACAATTTGTGCAACTTTACCTGTAACTTTTGACATTACTTATATGTTTTTGTTTTGCAATATTTTAAATCTGAAAAACAGCTCGTTTTTCGCGCTGCAAAGATATGCTATTATTTAAAAAAATCGATAGATTTTAAATAAAAAAAACACGCTTATCAAAAGCGTGCTTTATTAATATTGTTTAATTATAAATTATTGCAGTAGTGGCGAGTAATTAGTTGGGTAATTACCTGCTTTTGCTAAATTTCCTGATGCTTCAAAATTCGAACCATACGTGGCGTCAATTGCTTTTAAGAAACTGTTAGCCATAAACGCATATCCTCTAGCAGTTAAATGTACACCATCCAAACTAACTAAACCACCAAATACAAGATCAGTATTTAAGAAATAATCATCAAACTGTATTCCTGTGGTTGAAGCTTCTACAAGTATAGAATTTAAGTCAACTAAAGCTAACCCATTAGCAGAAGCCACAGCAGATAAACTTGCATTATAGGCGTCAGTCGCATCAGAGATTTCTGTTTGCTCTTCAATAGTTAGTACAAAAGTATCCGATAAAGGTGTCGCAGTACCACCTCCCTGAGGAATTAAGCTACCGGCAGTTAATAGTACAAGATCTTCTGGGTTTGTCTGACGATAATTAGGTAAACCCAATGCACTTAAATCAGTTAAATATTCATCTTCAATAACTACTGCATTACTAGATGAGGCTGTAAAGTTAATAGTTCTTGCATCCGCTTCTTCTTGCGTGATAAAATTAGCTGCTAATGCTAATTGAACACCGCCATTATAATCAGCATATCCCTGATTTAAAGCATTTGCATTGGCCTGATCTAAAGGAACAGGATTGTATGCTACAGTTGTAAAAAAAGATAAACTTGTAATGTTTGGTAAATTTCCAATAGCCCCTTTTGCTCCCGTAGATGTTAATGCGCCTACCATAGCGTTTAATGAAGCGTCAAATGTATTTATGTCTGTTATTGGGTTGCTGCCATCACCACCTGTAGTTGCATACCCTAAAACGTCATTTCCACCAACTTCCGAAAGTGTAAAAAATGTCGGGTTTTGTGCCACAGCTAATTCAATTATCGAAGCATTTGGCGTGTCACCAGTAACTCTTACAGCATAAGGATTCGCAGCCGCAGGGAAATTAGCAATGTTTCCATAACCAGGTGCGACTAAGTGGAAACTTTTTGCACCAGGAATTCCTAAATTACTAAATGGTCCCGTTGGGTTGTTAACAGCTATATCTGTTGAGACAGTTACAGGTCCTATAACAGACTCTAAAGGAACTGGCCCAGCACCTCCAAAAACTAATCTAGGCTCTGTTATTCTATTGCCTCCAATTGCTAAACCACCAAAATTATCATTCATAAACGGTTGTGTAAAAACACCTCCACCTACATTAGAAAATGCATTTGCCATAATATTAGGAAAAGAATTTTCTTGACTAGCAATAAAAAGTGCATTATCAGTAAACCCAGCAGTAAATGAGGCTCCTACTGCAACATAATTTGAAAAGTCTGCAGAACCTGCTGTAAGCTCAGGTAAAGGTTCTTCATTAGTACTGTTTCTATCTCTAAGATCTTGTACTAATTCATTCTCACATGCTAGCATTCCTAGTGCCAGAACTGAAAAAGCTATATATTTTAAATTTTTCATTTTATTCTTCTTTTTCGTTATTATAAATTATTGATTGTCCAAGACACATAGTATTGAGAACCAATTAAACCAGTACCAAAGGCTGTGAAATATTCATCTTGCAATAAGTTAGTTGCACCAGCCTTAAACGTAGATTTTAAACTTGGTACTCTAAGGTTAACTTGTGCGTCAAGAACATGAAAAGCAGGAACTTCTCCATCTCCAAATGAAGCTTCCCAGAAGTAATTATCACTCCATCTCCAAGAAACGTTAAATCCAAAGTTTTTGAACAATTCAGTTTTTCCGAAAGATGCTTTTACTTTGTGCTCTGGTGTGTTAAAATTTGTTCTAAAATTAGGATTCTGTTTCGTATCAAAATCTAACTTAGCATAGGTGTAATTTGCACTTAAGTCAAAACCATTAAATACTTTGGTTGAAATTTGCATAGCTGCACCGTAAGAATTGACTTCTTCTTCAGAATTTGTATACGTTTGATATCTTACAAAATCATCGTTATTTAACGCAGCTAAAATTTGTTGTGTGTCTGGATTTAGCCCAGCAACAGATGCAGGATTGTTCGGGTCATAGCCAGTTAAATCAAAGTTTGAAACATCACCGTATAATGGCGCTGCCACAGTTTCATTTGCTAAGAAATTTTTGTACGCACTATAATATGCTGATGCATCTATAACAAAGGACTGTAATTTTCCGCGATATCCAACTTCAAAAGAGCTTACCTGTTCTGGTTTTACAAAGTTAGAGTTACCTATAAATTCACTTCCATCTGAACTTGGATTGTGATTAGATAATCCAGTTGCAATTGAGCTAAATAGTGAATTATTGTAAGCTGCTGCTGCCGTTTGTGTAACAGTACCTGGTTGGCCTAAATTACTTTGAGCAAATTGACTTACTGCGTAATCTCTTTCATAACGATCACCAATATCAGAAGCACCACCAACTAAAGTTCCTAGTCCAGTCTGTAGTCCTATATATAAGGCCTGAGTATCCGGGTTTCTAAATCCAGATTGAAACGACGCTCTAATATTATGGTTCTGATTAACTGTAAGTCCAGCTGATAATCTTGGTGATAAAAACCCATCGAACAATTCTGATTTATCATAACGCATAGAGCCTGTTAATTTTAGCTCTAAGTCTTCATTTAAATCTAAAGACTTTTGCAATTGTGTATAAATACCTAATTCAGAATAGGTAATTGGTCCATTGGCATCAGCATAAATTGTACCGAATGAATTTAATCGATACGTTCTGTGAGAGCCACCAACCTGAACCTCTGCAAAATTAATTTTCTCACCAAAATTATAATTTGCATCGGCATGATAAATTTTAGAATTGTCTCTAAAGGCAGAACCAGTTAAGAAATTTGTTTCGCTTGTGACTTGATCAAAGGCTTGTTGAAATTCTGGAGTTCCAGGTTCAAATCTACCTGTTTCTGCTGCTGCTCTAGCTTGGTCGTGTGCAGCATCACTTGTAGCACCACTTAAGGTAGCACCAATATATGCTGCTACGTATTCTCCGAACCACACATTATGAGCTTTCCAAGCTTGTAACAAATTAGGGCCTGCTACATCCATAACGTAGGTGTCACCAGCTTTATCTGAGGTAACATATCCTCGAACAAAGAAATCATCGTTTTGGATTTCTAATTTATGTTGTTGTAAAAAGAAATTATCAATTCTATAGCGTTGTGCGCCTTGGTAGATTGTAGAACCCGTACCTACTTTACCGACATACTGGATTTCAAAATCATTTTCCCATGGTCGAAAATATAGACCCCAATCTGCTTTTACACTTTCTGCGTTGTAATCTGTTAAATCAACCTCTCTGTATCCTGTTCTACTAACATCTACAGATGGGACAAGTGTAGACGATCCTGAAGGGGCTAATCCTAAAGCTTCTAAAGTCTGTGCTACATCATTAATATTAGTTGTTACATTATCTCCATACACGTTGACGCCGTCATAATTAATATTAGACTCTCGTGTACCACCTTCCATATCTTTGTCGTCATAGTTGGTAGCATACCAATCGGTTCCTTTTAAATAACTAAAGTTAGCCTTTACCGCCCATTTTTCACTGAACTTATAAGCCATTCTGATGCCAAAATCTGTAAAAGGATTATCTCCTGCAGCCTCCTGTGATGTTATTCCTTGTTTAAAGTAAGCACTTATGCCTGCATGATCAAATGGATTCTTGCTTCGCATAAATAAAATACCGTTAAAAGCATTTGCGCCATAAAGAGCAGAAGATGCTCCAGGTAAAAGTTCTACACTAAGCACGTCAGTTTCAGTCATCCCTAGTAAGTTTCCTAATGGGAAGTTAAGTGCTGGTGCAGAATTGTCCATTCCGTCAACCAGTTGTACAAATCTCGTATTTGCAAAAGTTGCAAAACCTCTTGTGTTTATAGACTTAAAGGTTAAACTATTAGTATTAACATCTACGCCTTTAAGATTTTCTAAGCCATCGTAGAAATCTACCGATGCTGTATTTTTAATTTCTTTAAGACCAAAGCGTTCCACTGTAACAGGGGACTCAAAAATACGTTCTGGGGTACGTGATGCAGAAATTACAACTTCATCAAGTTCATTACCCTCTAACAACGTTACATCGACAGTTTGATTATTATCCGTAATATCAAAGGACTGGGTTTCAAAACCCGTATAGCTAACCTGAACAGTAAACGGAGGCTCCTGATCTACAGTTAATGAATAATTTCCTTCGAAGTCTGAGACAGTACCTGTACTAGTACCAACTACAACAATATTTGCTCCAGGTAAGGGTAACCCAGAATTGTCAGTAATTTTACCTTTAATAGTGGTTTGTGAAAAGGATGCCACACAAAAAAGTAAAGTGAAAAGCTTTAAAATTGTTTTCATTTTAGTGAATTAGTTAATTTATTAGATGAGCAATTTAATTAAATATATGAATATTCGATAAGAAATTCTTATAAAATTATGCACGCATAGTACTTTTTAAAAAATTTTGGGCCGTAAAAATGAGAATTATACATTTCTACGGCCCAAAATATTATAAATCGTCCCTATTCTACAGTCACTGATTTTGCCAAATTTCGTGGTTGATCCACATTTTTATCCAGCATAACAGCAATATGATATGATAATAATTGTAATGGTATTGTTGTAAGTAAAGGTGTAAGGCACTCTAAGGTTTCCGGAACTTCAATAACATGGTCCGCCAACTCTTTTACGCTTTTGTCACCTTGGGTAACAATGCCTATTATTTTGCCTTTACGGGATTTAATTTCCTGAATATTACTGACTACTTTTTCATAATGGCCTTTCTTGGTGGCAATAACCACAACAGGCATTTGTTCATCAATTAAAGCAATAGGTCCATGTTTCATTTCTGCAGCAGGATAGCCTTCTGCATGTATATAGGAGATCTCTTTTAATTTTAAAGCGCCTTCTAAAGCCACAGGGAAATTAAAACCACGACCTAAATATAAAAAGTTTGTAGCATCCTTATAAATATCTGCAACAGTTTGCACATACGCATCGGATTTTAGGGCCTCTTTAACTTTATTAGGAATAGTTTCTAACTCAATTAAATGGTGCCTAAATTCTGAACTCGAAATTGTTCCTTTTGCTCTAGCTAATCGCAACGCCATTAATGTTAATACAGTAATTTGTGTTGTAAAAGCTTTAGTGGATGCTACGCCAATTTCTGGCCCAGCATGTGTATATGCACCTGCATCTGTTTCTCTTGCTATAGAGGATCCTACAACATTACAAACCCCAAATACAAATGCGCCTTTAGATTTTGCAAGTTTAATTGCAGCTAACGTATCTGCAGTTTCTCCCGATTGCGAAATTGCGATAACGATATCTTTTTCTGTAATAACAGGATTTCGATATCTAAATTCTGAAGCGTATTCTACTTCGACAGGGATTCTTGCTAAATCTTCAAAGATATATTCTGAAACGAGCCCAGCATGCCATGAGGTGCCACAGGCAACCACAATAATTCTATCTGCAGCAAGGAATTTTTTCATATTGTCCTCAACACCTGCAAGTTTTACTACGGCTTCATTACTTAATAAGCGTCCTCTAAACGTGTCTAGAATTGCGTCGGGTTGTTCATAAATTTCTTTGAGCATAAAGTGATCGTAACCACCTTTTTCAATCTGCTCTAAATTAAGTTGAAGTTCTTGTACATAAGGATCGACTAAAGCATCATTCTTAATCTTTCTTACTTTGACATCTTTACCTCTTCGGATTATAGCCATTTCTTCATCTTCTAAATAAATGGCATTTTTTGTGTATTCAATAAAAGGAGATGCATCACTCGCAATAAAGAACTCATCCTCTCCAATACCGATTGCCAATGGACTACCGAGTCGCGCTACAACAATTTCGTTAGGTTTATTTTTGTCAAAAACAGCAATGGCATAAGCTCCAACCACCTGGTTTAAGGCAATCTGTACAGCCTTACCCAATTTTAGGTTTTCACTTTTCTTTACATCTTCTATTAGGTTTACCAAAACTTCCGTATCGGTATCTGATTTGAAGGTGTAGCCGCGCTTAATTAATTCTTTTTTTAGAGAAGCATAATTTTCTATAATCCCATTATGGATAATAACAAGCTCACCTGAATTTGAATAGTGTGGGTGTGAATTTACATCATTAGGAACTCCATGTGTTGCCCAACGCGTATGACCTATTCCTAAACTTCCATCTGTTGAGATCTCACTTTCGAGTCGTTCCTTAAGATCAGAAACTTTTCCTTTGGTTTTAGATAACTTTATATTCTTCCCGTCAAATAACGCAATACCAGCACTATCGTAACCACGATACTCGAGACGCTGTAAGCCTTTTATTATAATTGGGTAAGCCTCGCGATGGCCAATGTATCCAACAATTCCACACATAAATTAATTTTTTAATTGTTTGGTTCAGTGTAATAAATTTCTAAGCGTACTTTCTTATCGGCATTAATATCATTATCTGGTATGTTGCTTCCATAAAGCACTGTGCCTCTCGGTGAAATAATTGAACTTACCGGAGCGGTAGCATCTGGGTCACTAGATAAAACTTCTCTTTGTGCCAAAAACTCTTCTAAATTAACATTAACAGAAACGCCTAGCCCTAATTTTACATTAGTAGAATCACGCAATAATAAGTTGTTGATGTGTTCTGTAATTTTAAGTTTGTATTTTATGCCTTGTCCGTCCGGTTCATCATTAACGCGCTCTAGAGGACCAAGGTGGCTTAGTATTGAAAGCGAAGGTATATTATTATTAACGGCATCTAAAAAATAATCTACTAAAGGTGTATTATTATCCGCATCATACAAATATATACGATCCGGCTCATTAGCATTAATTATATCCTGGTCTACATAAAAAATAAGATTTGCCTCATTGACCAGTCGTTTTGACTTTAGGAAATTACCGTTTGCATCTGTTTCAACAAATTCATTTTTCCAGGCTTCAAAGGTATTTAGTGTATTGTCATCATCATCTAAATCTTCTCCATTAAACAGGTTAATATTTGCAATAGCGCCTTCGCCACCTTTTAAGTATATTCTACTATCACCATTAATTTCATCGCCATTATTTAATGCAATATTACTAAAGTCATTCTCAAAAAAGTTAACGGTGTTTTGTCCAAAATTAAATGTGAATACAGCCTCTTCTCTCGTATCGTCGTCGTCAGTAGTAATTGCTGTTAAACGTGTATAATAAATGGTAATGTTGGCGTTTTGGTCTCCTGTGTTTAATAGGAGAAAACTCCCTGAATTATTAGCATTAGGTTCTACTTTAAAATAAAGTCCGCGAAGGTATTCTGAGAACGTATTGCTACTACTTAATACAGATGTACCCTCTTTATCTATAATTTTTTGTCTCCAGAAAGTTGTGTCTAGCAAAACACGGATGCCAGGAGGCTGTCTAAATAATACTTGTGGCTCTGTATCCTCGTCCTCCTCATTATCTGGCTCAGTTAAAATATAACCCTGGTTGCTAATTTCAATAGTATTGTCTATTGGGTTAAATTCACCTGTGTCTTCGTTATAATCGACAAATATTAATTCGTCGCCTTCTAATATAGCCTCAGAAATCATCTCATTCTCAGAGGCGCTTTTATTTGAAAAATAAGCCTGTACTTCTTCAAACTCGGCATTAGGATCAAAATCTCTGATAAAATAATTGCTTTCAAAAACTCTAAGATTAATAGGGTCATTTCCAAAAACGGAGTCTAAACTATAGGTAATATTTCCATCATCATCCACCTCTTCTATAGCGCTGTAAAAAGGGAGTGTTAAAACAACTGAGTCAATCTGCACCTCATCACCAAAATCCGGATCGAAGGATGGCAGCGATAATTGTGTTAAAAAATGTGATGTTGTTCTTCCGAAGGCATCGTCATAAATTCCTAAAGAATTAAGACCTAGATTGTTTGTTTGAACAGGGCCAAGGGCATTAGTATATGTAATAACATTGAAGCTGTCTTTAAGGATATCAAAATTAGTTGCATTGGCCTCATTAATAATATCAGAATCCAGAGTAGCAAAGTCTTTGTCACAAGCAATTAAACTTAGTAACATACTAGTTGCTACAGTAACTTGAAGGGCAATTTTATTTTTTTTCATAGGTAATCTTAACTGTTAAGTACAGCATTATTGTAAAACTCTGTATAAGGGTCTGCAAATTCTTCTATAGAATGAAAATCGAGTACAGGTTTTGTTAAGTCATTAATGTAGGTGTCAATTTCTTCTGGTAATTCTTGTGAGCCTCTTATTATAGCATCCGAATTATCGATAGCAATTTTTGTTAGGTTAATAAACGTTGGTTTTTCTAGAGGTTTTATAGCATCTGCATCCAACCCGTCAAAAGTTACTTTGTTTATCATGTCCTTATCTAACGCACCGTCAAAGGATTGATTGTACACAGAGGTTACTATTTTACTCTCAGCAAATAAAGGCTCTGTTTTATAAAATTCTTTTAAATACAATGGTAATAACGAGGCTAACCAACCATTTACATGTATAATGTCTGGGGCCCAATTTAATTTTTTAACCGTTTCTATAACGCCTTTTGCAAAGAAAATTGCACGCTCATCATTATCTGGAAAGAGTTTTCCATTCTCATCTGTTAACGTAGCTTTACGCTTAAAGTATTCTTCGTTATCAATAAAATAGACCTGAATACGCTCCTTAGGGATTGATGCCACTTTAATAATTAATGGCATATCTAAATCGTTAATAACTAAATTTATACCAGAAAGTCTAATCACTTCGTGTAATTGATGTCTTCTTTCATTTATATTACCAAATCGAGGCATAAATATTCGTATCTGGCCTCCTTGTTTGTTTACCATTCTAGGGGCTTCGAACGACATCGAAGAAATCTCAGTTTCTGGTAAATATGGCACAACTTCTGAGGACACATACAATATTCGCTTATCTTTCATGTATAATAGTTTATTATGTTAAAAAACAGGATTTTAAATGATTCGATAATAATCGATAATTCATAAAAACCTGTTTGTTAGTTATTAGTGCTTTCGGAATTTAAAAGTAAAAACACGCAAAATTACAAAAATTTATGCAGATTGCCAGTAAAATATTATGTTTGCAAGCGTTAATTTTTTGTTAGTACTTTGAAAATATTCTACAATAAAACCGAATTAAATCACCGCCTTAATGCGTTAAAAACTAATGGAAATTCTATTGGTTTTGTCCCTACAATGGGTGCGCTTCATCAAGGTCATTTATCATTAGTTAATGAAGGTTTAAAAAAAAACACCGTCGTGGTTGTTAGTATATTTGTTAATCCTACACAATTTGATAATAAAGAAGATTTAGTAAAATATCCTAGAACATTAGATCGTGACGTAGAACTCTTACAGTCAATTAGTGAAGATTCGATTATTGTTTTTGCGCCCACAGTAGAGGATATTTATGAGTCAAAAATACAGTCTCAATCCTTTACTTTCGATGGTTTGGAGCATGAAATGGAAGGAGCATTTAGACAAGGTCATTTTGATGGTGTGGGGACTATAGTGAAACGATTGTTCGACATTGTAAAACCAGATTACGCTTATTTCGGTGAGAAGGATTTTCAGCAATTACAAATTATAAAAAAATTAGTAGAGCTGCATCACCTATCCGTCAAGGTTGTTGGCTGTCCTATTTACAGAGCCGATGACGGTCTGGCGATGAGTTCTAGAAACACCAGACTGACAAAAGCACATAGAAGTGCAGCACCATTTATTTATGATACGCTAAAATCTGCCAAATATAAGTTTGGCACAAAAAGTGCTAAAAATGTAACGGAATGGGTTGTAGAGCAATTTAAGAACCATAAACTCTTAGAGTTAGAGTATTTTATTATTGCCGATACAAAAACCTTAAAGCCAGTAAAAAGAAAATCTATTAAAAAATCATATAGAGCGTTTATAGCTGTATATGCAGGTGATATAAGACTTATAGACAATATCGCTTTAAATTAATTACCTTTGCCAAATGCAAATCGAAGTTGTAAAATCTAAAATTCATCGTGTAAAAGTTACAGGAGCAGATCTTAATTATATTGGTAGTATTACCATAGATGAAGACTTGATGGAAGCTGCAAATATTATACAAGGTGAGAAAGTTCAGATTGTGAATAATGATAATGGTGAACGATTAGAAACTTATTGTATTCCAGGACCTAGAAACAGTGGTGAAATTACCTTAAATGGTGCTGCTGCCAGAAAAGTTGCTGTCGGAGATACGCTTATTCTTATTACCTACGCTTCTATGGATATTGAAAAAGCCAAGGTGTTTAAACCGTCCTTGGTGTTTCCGGATGAAGCAACCAATCTTCTCAAATAGCTATTGAAATCAAAACACAAAAAAATACTAACCATTGCAATTCCTATTCTAATAAGCATTGGCTTAGTTTGGTATTCATTAAGCAAAGTACCATTAGATCAGGTTGTTGAGGAAGCCAGAAAAGCCGACTTTAAGTGGATTGTCCTTAGTGTCTTTTGCCTAACCTTAAGTCACTTATCGAGAGCTAGGCGTTGGTTGTATATGTTAGAACCACTAGGTTACAAGGTTAAATTTAAAAATAGCGCCATGGCTGTTTTTGCAACTTATTTAATTAATTATGGTATCCCGAGGTCTGGTGAAGTGGCTCGAGCTACTATATTAACTAGCTATGAAGGGGTTCCGTTCGAAAAAGGTTTTGGAACAATTGTAGCAGAACGTGTGGCAGACCTATTGGTGATGATGATCATTGTATGTCTCACTTTAATTTTACAATTTGAATTTATTATCGAGTTCTTCCCTAAAACACTAAGCTCATCTGTAATTATTGGCTTAGGTATATTAGTTGCTATTGCACTTATTCTGTTTATCACATTTCAAAAAAAAGACTCTAAATTCATTAGAAAAATCACTGGATTTATTAAAGGTTTAATAGAGGGTGCGCTTAGTATTTTTAGGATGAAACACAAATGGGCGTTTATAGGTCATACTCTGTTTATATGGGGAATGTACTTATTGATGTTTTATACAACAACCTTTGCGTTTGAAAGTCTCGAAAATATACCTATTGCTGCAGTTTTAATTGGGTTTATTTCTGCAAGTTTCAGTATTGCCGCCACAAATGGAGGTACTGGTGCATATCCTGCTGCTGTTTTTGCAGCATTTTCCTTATTTGGTATTGCCAAAGATCCAAGTTTTGCTTTTGGTTGGGTGCTGTGGGGTTCTCAAACTATTATGACTATTATTCTAGGTGGCTTATCATTAATTTATTTACCTGTCTATAACAGAAAGAAAGAATAGTTGTAGAAATATTTTTTACCTTGCTCTACATTTCAAATCCCCTATTATGAAGCGCATTGTTGCATCTGTTTTTATATTTGTTTTTTGCATTAACGTAGAAGCTCAAACAAAATATAGAGTAATTAATTCAACAAAATTAAATGAACAACGCGAATTAAAGATTCAGTTACCGAGAAACTATGATCCAAAGGCAGAACGTACCTATCCTATAGTAGTAGTTTTAGATGGAGATTATTTATTTGAGCCGGTTGTAGGTAATATAGATTATCAGGCATACTGGGAAGATATTCCAGATTGTATTGTTGTCGGCGTAAATCAATCCACAACAAGAGAGTCTGACCTGTCGTATGACGATGAAACCTTTTTTCCTGTAGATAATAGTGCCGACTTTTACGAATTCATAGCTGCAGAAGTTTTGCCATTTGTAGAAGACAATTATAAGGCGTCAAAATTTAGACTTATTGTTGGTCATAATCTAAGTGCCAATTATATCAATTATTTTTTATTTAAGGACAATCCATTATTTAGAGCATACATTGTGTTAAGTCCAGATTTTGCTCCAGAAATGATCAATAGATTAAAACAAAGATTAGCCATAGTAAAAGATGAGACCTTTTATTGTTTAGCAACAGCAGATGATGACATTAAAGCACTTAGAAGCAGTATTTTAGAGTGTAATGAAATTATGAAATCAATTGAAAATGAGAAACTAAATTATAGTTTTAATGACTTCAATGATGCTAATCACTTTTCATTAGTTGGGCAAGGGATTCCAAAAGCACTAAATGCTATATTTTCACTATACAGACCTATAGATGCTGAAGAATATAAGGAGAAGCTCTTATCTTATGATGGTTCACCTTACGATTACCTAATCAACAAATATGAAAACATTGCAAGTTTTTATGGATTCGAAAAAGAAATTATAGAAAATGATATTAGGGCAATCGCAGCTGCAAGTAAAAAGAAACGGGATGTTGCATCCTTAGAAAAGTTAGCTAAACTAATTAAAAATGAATTCCCTAACTCCATGTTAAGTGCGTATTACATGGGAATGTATTATGAGATGGAAGGTAATTTAAAAAAGGCATTGTTAAGATATAAGTCTGGTTTAATGTTAGAGCCTTCTCAATATATTGATAAGGAAATGATACTTGAAAAAATGTACGATATGGAAGCTGCTATGAAAGAATAGTTGCATTTCGTCGAAAAAAATTGCTATTTATCGATAATAATTAGTATGTTTGGCCTTCCAAGTCTAAACCTACTAATTCATGAAGAAAGCTATATTTATAGTATTTGCTATCTTAAGTTGTACTCCGGTACTTTCGCAAATCACATACCATGAGATTGAGTCTTCTAAACTCAATGCAGCGCGCCAATTAAAAATTAAACTACCAAAAAACTACGATCCGTCATCAGAAATTAAACATCCTGTTATTATTGTTTTTGATGGGGATTATCTTTTCGAGCCAGTGGTTGGTCAAGTCGATTTTCAAACTTATTTCGACGATATGCCAGGCTCAATAGTAGTGGGTGTAGTGCAAGGTAGCGAACGGTATTATGATGGTTATTGTGACGAGGTTACTGGATTACCAAAAGAGTCAGGACTGAGATTTCATGATTTTGTGGCAGAAGAATTAATACCCTACCTAGACAAAACCTATAATACAAGTAAATTTAGAGTTGCAGTTGGTCATGATCTAATGGGGAATTTTATAAACTCCTACTTGTTTAAGGAGAATCCGCTTTTTCAAGCCTATGTATGTATTAGTCCAGACCTCTCAGGTACGGTAAAAGACTATTTAGGAAAACGATTAGAGTTTTTTAATGATGATATTTTTTACTATTTGGCAACCTCTGATAAGGACATTCCACAGGTACGTGATGCCGTATTACTGGCAAATACTCAAATAACTGAAGTAAATAATCAATACCTGACCTATTATTTCGATGACTTTATAAATGAAGGTCATTATAGTTTAGTGACGAGCGCTATTTCACGGTCATTTGACAAGATTTTTGAGCTATACAAACCCTTAAGAGAGAAAGAACTCGAAGAAAAGGTTTTGACGTATGAGGGTACATTAGACACCTATTTAGTGGATAGATATGAAAGGATTGAAAAATTATTCGGCATATTAAAACCGATAACTGAAGCAGAAATAGAAAAAGTGGTACAAGTAGCTGAGCAAAGAGAAGACTTAGAGTCTCTTGAAAAAATCGGGAAACTTGCAAAAAAGCTTAGCCCGGAAACCTTATTAGGCACCTATTATTTAGCCCAATTTGCCGAAAAGTCGGGGAAAATAAAAAAGGCCAGGAAATTGTATGAATCGGCATTAGAACTAAAGGACGTTAACCATATTAGTAAAGACGATATTTTTTCTAAAATAGACGAGCTTGCTGTAGTCAATACAGATGAAGAAGGAGAGGAGGAAGATGATGAGGACAACTAAAAAGAAGATAAAAATTTCTACAGATTATTTTTTTGAAACTATGTATAAAAAAGCAAAAGGGTTTGTATTTACTAATCTCCCGTCAAAATTGGCTACGCTTAAAGTACTAACTATGTTTAGTTGGTTTAAAGACCTAAATTAAAATTATCTTAATTTAGCCATTCTCAAAAAATTATTAGTTTCCTTCGCATAGGAGATTTAGATTATGGCTAAAATAAAAACAACATTTTTTTGTCAAAATTGCGGTAGTCAGTATGCCAAGTGGCAAGGTCAGTGTACGTCCTGTAAGGCGTGGAATACGATTGCTGAAGAAGTTATTCAAAAACCAGAAAAGAGCGATTGGAAATTGCCTACTTCAGCCTCCAAAAGAGTTTCAAAACCTCTAAAAATTAATGAGATAGATACCTCAAAGGAGGCCCGTCTAAATATGCAAGACCAGGAATTTAATCGTGTTTTAGGTGGTGGCATGGTTCAAGGATCATTAACACTTCTGGGAGGCGAGCCTGGAATAGGTAAGAGCACATTATTATTACAGATCGCTTTACGGTTACAATACAAAACACTCTATGTTTCAGGAGAAGAAAGCCAGAAACAAATAAAAATGCGAGCTGAGCGCATTAATCCAAACAGTAATAACTGTTATATCCTCACAGAGACTAAAACTCAAAATATATTTAAGCAAATAGAAAATTTGGAGCCCGATATTGTGGTTATTGACTCAATCCAGACTTTACACAGCGATTATATAGAGTCTTCTGCAGGTAGTATTTCTCAAATTAAAGAATGTACAACCGAGCTTATAAAATTTGCAAAAGAGACGGCAACTCCGGTATTATTAATTGGCCACATCACCAAAGACGGTAACATTGCAGGACCAAAAATTCTGGAACACATGGTTGATACTGTTTTGCAGTTTGAAGGCGATCGAAACCACGTATTTAGAATTCTCAGAGCCAACAAAAACAGATTTGGATCTACAAACGAATTAGGTATTTACGAAATGAAAGGCTCTGGTTTACGTGAAGTTTCTAATCCTTCTGAGATATTAATTTCCGAAAAAGATGGTGAACTCTCGGGGAATGCAATTGCAGCGACACTGGAAGGGCTTAGGCCACTAATGATTGAGGTCCAGGCGCTGGTGAGTACTGCGGTTTACGGAACGCCACAACGCTCTGCAACTGGTTTTAATGCTAAGCGCTTAAATATGCTTTTAGCAGTTCTAGAAAAACGGGCAGGATTTAGATTAGGCGCTAAAGATGTTTTCTTAAATATTACTGGCGGGATCACAGTAGATGATCCTGCAATCGATTTGGCCGTAGTTGCCTCCATTTTATCCTCTAATGAGGATGTTGCTCTTCAAAGTGATTATTGTTTTGCAGCTGAAGTTGGTTTGTCTGGAGAAATTAGACCTGTACAACGTGTTGAGCAACGTATATTGGAAGCTGAAAAATTAGGGTTTTCGATTATTTTTGTTTCCAAATACAATAAAATTGCACTAAAAAATACAGCGATAAAAATACAATTGATATCAAAAATTGAAGATTTAGTAGATTTTCTGAGTTAAAAGTTAGCTTAACTTACAGTCTTTTTCGAAGAAAATAGCATTTATTCTGAGATTGATTTACACTTTATCGGATAAAAGTTTGCTTTTGTCGTATTTTTAGCTTACAATTGTAGGTGTTTAATTAATGAAGGTATCTAAAAATATACATTAAACATGTCTTCCCTCAAGCTTTATGGTGCCAATGTAATTAATTAGCTATAAACTAGAACTTTAAGTTTTTCGTTTAATAATTACCTGTTACAGATTATTCTAGGCGATTAACGAAAAAAAACGCTTAACTTACTTAAAATGAGTTAGTTTTAGGTTCTCAAATCTAATTACCTATGAAAACTTTGTCTTACGCAATAGTTCTACTTTTACTTATCTTAGCTTCACCCCAGCTAAGAGGTCAAGACTGTTCTGCATCCCCTTATAACTCTCCTGGTGCTCCTTCTAATTGCACCTACGTATTCACTTCTAGTGGTTGGTTCGATTCTGGCGGCTCACCAATATCTGCTCCTACCACAATTAATTCTAGTCAGTCAATTTGTATTCTTGCTAACAATAGTAATAATTTTACACTTATAAAAGGGACCTTTTATGTTGGTCCTGAAGCAATATATTCTGGGTCCATTAATGGGTTTAATAATGGTTCTACACTTATTGTAGAGGGGTCTGTAAGCTTGCCTACAAATACCTCATTTAATTCTACCGATATTTTTATCGAATCTACTGGAACTTTTACCTATCCTGCCGCTCTATCGCCAGGAGGATCTACGATGATAAAAAATAAGGGGTTTTTGGATGTTATGGGTAACCTCAGTACTTCCGGTTCGGGAACGATTATTAATTATGAGGATGCAAGAATTGATGTCCAAGGGGATGGCTCCTTTAACAGTTTGGTCAAAAATTGTGGAATATTAGAAGTCGCAGGTTCAATAACGGGATCTGGCGGTAGTGGACTTCAAAACTATTGTTCAACATATGTTCATGGAAATATGAGTTTAAATGGCGATTTTACAAGTAACGGTCTTATAATTATAGATGGAGACCTAAGTGTTAATGGTTCTGTTTTTTATAATAATAGTACTTTGTTACTTAATAATTTAAATTTAACCAATGACCAAATCGTAGGTAATAACGATACTTCTCTTTTAATAGTAAGACAAAACGCTCAACTATCAAATGGCGCGAGTATTGAAGGTCACTATTTCTATGATATCGATGATGGTGGGGGATTCGATTCGGTTTGTGGTAGTTGTACAGAACAAGTTGACATTGTAACCTTAGCGGATATTCCAACTTCCAATGAGGAAATTTTATCTAATTGCGGTGCAGCGGTTACTATGGTATCAATCATTGAAGAATCTAAAATTGACTTTGATGGCGTGGACGATTTTATTTCAACACCAAAATTTATCGATGGACTTAACAACGTGACTCTAATGTCGTGGGTGTTGTCAGATTCTGGTAACTCTGCTAATATGAGTGTTGCTGGTGAAGATGTTGGATTTAGATTATGGCTTAAAAATGGTAATATTCCTACACTGACTATTAAAACTAACGCAGTAAGCTCGATAACTCTTTCAGCTACTTCTGTGATTAACTACAATGAATGGCATCATTTAACAGGAACTTTTTCTGGAGATACTGGAATTATGATGTTGTATGTGGACGGTATTTTGTCGGCAAGTTTAGATATAGGTGTAACGGGTTCCACTATTGCTCATTCTACATCAAGTAATGGAAATTTTGAAATTGGACGGAGGTCAACTAATTCTGGAAGCGAATATTTTAAGGGGGATATTGATGAGGTACGGGTTTTTAACGTTGTTCTTTCAGAGAGCCAAATTAAGCAAATGATTTATCAAGAAATAGAAAATAATTCAGGACTTGTTAAAGGTCAGGTTATCGTAAAAAATATATCAGATTTCGTAACTAATGCTACTATTTCTTGGTCTAGTTTATTGGCATACTATCCTTTTAGTGATATAGTATCCCAAACTCGTACTACTGATTTTTCTTCAAATAAAAGAATTACCAGATTGCATAATATAGCTTCTTTACAAGGTGAGACAGCACCTTTGCCTTTTATCACTAAGTCAAATGGTGATTGGACCTCAGCAAACACTTGGCTACATGGTGATCTTTGGGATGTAAATAATATAGCGACGTATAAAGATGGGAGTATTATAAAAATAGCGAATGATGTAACCCTAAGCCATTCGGTTAAGACCCTAGGTTTAATCGTTGATGAAGGTAAAAAACTCTCTGTAATTGGTGACGAATTTTTGGAAAACACTTGGTATTTAGAGTTAAATGGGACTATTGATCTACAAAACGATTCACAACTCATTCAAAGTGATCGTAGTGACTTGGTAACCTCTGCTAATGGTAAGATATTACGACGGCAAGAAGGTAGCGCAAGCGCGTACTGGTATAATTATTGGGGATCGCCAGTTGGAAGTGTAAGTGCAACTACCTTTAATAATAATAACACCAATTCTAACAACCTTGGAAATACATCATTTAATTTAGGAATGCTGAAAAAACCAGATGGCACTAATTTTGAATTCACTAATTCATTGCACGCCACAGGTAAAATAAGTACATATTGGTTATATACCTATAAAAATGGTGTT
>JABDKL010000033.1 GCA_013002225.1 Winogradskyella sp. | reverse complement strand
CTCGCTTCATGCATAATATCGTAAACAGCCTCAAAAATATCTTCAGTAGAAGGTTTCGAAAAATAATCACCATCTGTACCGTAAGCAGGTCTATGCGGTTTTGCTGCCAATGTTTTTGGTTGGCTGTCTAAATATTGAAAAGCATTTTGTTCGTTCAATATTTGATCTAAAATATAAGCCGATGCACCACCTTTTACGTCTTCATCAATTACCATAACCCGATTGGTTTTTGCAATACTTTTAACAATATCATGATTCAAATCAAATGGCAATAATGATTGTACGTCAATAATTTCAGCATCTATTCCGACTTCTAATAGCTCTTTAGCTGCCTGTTCGACCAGTCTTAGTGTAGAACCGTATGAAACAAGTGTTATGTCTTCACCTTCTTTGATGGTTTCTACAACACCAATTGGTGTTTTAAACTTACCGATATTATTCGGCATTTTCTCTTTTAAGCGATAGCCATTCAAACATTCTACAATAAGTGCAGGTTCATCACTTTCTAAAAGGGTATTATAAAATCCTGCCGCTTTGGTCATATCTCTAGGGACGAGGACATGAATACCTCTAATAAGGTTTAATATGCCTCCCATTTGAGAACCAGAATGCCAGATACCTTCTAAACGATGTCCACGTGTTCTTACAATTAGTGGAGCCTTTTGTCGTCCTTTGGTTCTGTATTGAAGCGTTGCCAGATCATCACTCATTATTTGAAGTGCATATAGGATGTAATCTAAATACTGGATTTCTGCAATTGGCCGTAATCCACGCATAGCCATTCCAATCCCTTGACCTAAAATGGTGGCTTCTCTTATTCCTGTATCGGAAATTCTCAGTTCACCAAATTTTTCTTGAAGCCCTTCTAATCCCTGATTAACATCACCAATATGTCCTGCATCTTCTCCGAAGATTAAAGCTTCCGGATAGGCATTAAAAATAGCTTCGAAGTTATCTCTTAATATTATACGACCATCTACTTCTTCGGCATCATTAGCATAAGTAGGATTAACGGCTTCTAATTTTGTGGCTTGTAACTCCGATTCGCTGTATAAATGTGAGCTATATTTTGGCTGTATTTTAGCAATGTAGTCAGTAATCCAATTTTGAAGCTCTGTCTTTTCACTAGTTGCTTCTGATACGATATAACGCAATACTTTTCTCGCTGTTGCCACTAAATCTTTTCGTAGCGGCTCATCAATACTTGCTAAATCATTTTTTAATTTTGTGATAAATACTTTGTTAGGGCTAGATGTTGCAACTTTATCTATTAGCTCTAATATTTCGTTTTTCTCCGATTTTATGGGATCAATAAATGCAGACCATGCGGCTTTTTTGCCTTCTCTTACGGCCTTTTTTATGTCTTTCTCAATTGTAATCAGTTCTTCATCAGTGGCGATATTATTTTCTATCATCCACTTTCGCATTTGTACATTACAATCGTACTCTGCCTCCCAAGCTAATCGCTCTTCATTTTTATAGCGTTCATGTGAACCCGAAGTAGAGTGGCCTTGTGGTTGTGTTAATTGTTGTACATGGATCATTACTGGAACGTGCTCTTTACGGGAAACTTGAGCCGCACGTTGGTAGGTATCTATAAGCTCTGGATAATTCCAACCATTTACCCTAAATATTTCGTAACCATTTTCCTTCTCATTGCGTTGAAACCCTTTTAAGATTTCAGAAATATTCTCCTTTGTGGTTTGGTGTCTTGCGTGTACTGAAATACCATATTCGTCATCCCAAATGCTTATAACCATAGGGACTTGTAATACGCCAGCGGCATTAATAGTTTCAAAGAATAAGCCTTCACTGGTACTTGCGTTTCCAATGGTTCCCCATGCAATTTCATTTCCTTTTTTAGAAAAGTTGGTTAGATCAATCCCATCTACATTTCTATATATTTTTGAAGCTTGAGCAAGCCCTAATAATCTAGGCATTTGCCCAGCAGTAGGTGAAATATCTGCACTTGAGTTTTTCTGTTCTGTTAGATTTTTCCAATTGCCGTTTTCGTCTAAACTATGGGTTGCAAAATGGCCACCCATTTGGCGTCCGGCAGACATTGGTTCTTCCTTAAGGTCAGTATTGGCGTATAAACCAGCAAAAAACTGCTCTATTGTCAATTCTCCGATAGCCATCATAAAGGTTTGGTCACGATAGTAGCCGCTTCTAAAATCACCATTCTCAAAGGCTTTTGCCCAGGCGATTTGCGGTACTTCTTTACCATCTCCAAAAATTCCGAATTTAGCTTTTCCGGTTAAGACTTCACGACGTCCTAATAAACTACATTCACGACTGGTAACAGCAAGTTTATAATCTCTTAAAACTTCGGTTTTAAAATCATCAAAAGTTATTTCTGTTTTAGTGTCGGAACTGGACTTCATATTTACATTAAATTTGACTTCAAAATTAGTGAAAATTCGAAGTTTATGCAACTTCGTAAAATGTTATAATATTGAATTATTAGCAATAAACAAGTGTATAAGGTAGTATAACCATAAAAAATATCAAATAATTAACATTTCAATAAGAATCTTCTAATACCACTTACGTCTAAATAAGCCTAAAAGTACTTGAGGATCTACCGATATAATAAATCTGATTTTTTGGTCATAGTTGGGTTGTGCAATTTCCCAGCCTAGGTTGGAGTAAACCGGTAAATAGATTTCTAAATAATCTTCTACAAGATTAAGTCTAATACCAGAATCATATACAAAATTTGCACTTTGTAATCTGTTTTTAATTAAACCTACATCACCATATGCTTGAATATATCTCCATATAGATGTGCTAAAATTAGCAGTCGTTATCCATTGATTTGCAAAGGATGGCTTTAGTTGAGATTTAAATCCCCCTTCTGAGATAATTAGCTGTTGGCTGAATAAACCAGCATCTTCTGAGCGACCAAGATAATTTAAGTCAAACAAGTAATCGGTAGGTCTATCTAATGCGAAACTAAAGAAGTTAGAATTTGGGTCTGTATCATTATCCAGAAATATACCTGTAAATAATCTAAAATTAATATTTCTATTGCTTTTAGTTAATTTTCGAAACTCGTAACTAAATGATAGCTTGCTGAATTTGTCTGCAAATTGAACGTCTGATACGAATTTTGAAAAATTTATGACGCCTGGATTGGAGTGTATATATCGCAAATTAAACACACCATAATCAGGTTCGTCCAAAGTTTGAATAATGGCGTTGGGACCCAACGTACGATCGATACTTACATAACGCGCAGAAATCTGATCAATTTGATCCTTACGTAAATCGTCATTATCTCTGAATGAAAAGGATAATGAGGGTCTTATTTTAGTAAAAAATGCATCTTGTGCAAACGATTGGTAGCTTGCAGACATCCCATAAGACACGTCAAATAAATTGTTGTCATCCAAATTATGCGTGTAAAATACACTAAAGCCACCAGTAAAAGATTTGGATCGTGTTGCATATTGCGGTGAAAACTTATAATTAAGTCGTTTTCTTAATATGGTTTTATTATACATCTTTACACCTAAAGTAAGCCCATCATAAATGTTATTAAACTCTACCAGAGGCATAAAAAATATCTGATTGTAATAAGGATCTTCTATATCTTTAAACAATCTAAATTGGAGCGGTTTATTATTAAGAAAGGAGCCATCAACGGCCTTGTAATTGTCTCGCTGATTAAACTCCGGTATTTTGTTAAAGTAATCAAGTACTAGTTTCTCGGTACTATCCTTGGGTATTGTAAGTGTCTTAGTGTTAGTTATATTCTCTACCCAGTATTTACCAATAACACTATCATTTTTGATTGCAAATAAGGATACAGGCATCTTGTTTTTACGCTTATTTTTGATGGTGACCTCAATTGAATCTTTTGTAGTTTCAACAGCACTAATTTTAAAATCAATTTTCTTTCGAGTATTCACAAAATCCGTAAAAAACCAATTTACATCCTTAGATGTTCTGGATTTGACAAATTTTTCGAAATCGGCAATTGACACAGGTCTTTGCCTGTATCGCTCAATAAAATCAGATAAAACAGCCTCTAAATTGAGATCTTCTGTAAACTCATCTAAATAATTTAGGCCTAAACCAGCTTTATATTTTCCAGCGATATTAGCATTAAATTTTATAAGCGAATCCTTTGATGTTGAAATAGGTTGGTCCTTATTTTTTCTTGCAATCTCCATAGAGTACAAGAAATACTGGTAATTAAAATCTAAATCTGCAGCATGAAAAGAGCGAATTCCCCATACGTCAGATAGTGTTCCGAGCAATTTCATTCCCGGGTAATTTTCTTCAGCATATTTAATTAACAAATAAGTCTGAAACCCTTCACTTAGCCAATGCTCCTTTCTCGGGTTAAGTAGTAGTGTCTCATTAAGATATTTTTTTATCGCTGTTTTAAGTAGTTTTAATTCGTATTGAAACTGGTCAGGAAAAGGGCGAAAAAAACTAGGTAATTGATTTAAACCGTATAAAGGGTTTTTATTATAATCTAATTGGGTAACGAGAAGTTGCCTATGAGGATAATCACCTAAATTTTCATTTAAAAATCGCGTGATCTTATCAATTAAAATTGCTTTGTCAGGGCCACTAACGCTCTTTTCATTGATGTCAGTTAATACAATTAGATCATCGGTTTGGACAAAACTATATTGTGGTAACTTGTCAATAGACATAAAGGTGTCAACTCTGTTTTTTCCTGCAAACACCGATTTTTGCATTAATTTATCCTCAGTAAGACCAATGTTAACTAAATCTAATTCGGTTGTTACCTTATAATTTGGAGGATGTATGATGCTCAAATAAATATCCGATAAAGGAATAAAAAGATCATCTAAGTTTTTATTACTGTAATAATTCCATTTTCCATCGTTAACAGTTGGAGTGATGTACCAGTATTTAAGTCTCAACTCATTTGCGTCAGTAATGCCATAATCTGTAAAAGTAGCATCTGGTAATACTAAGACATAGTCTAATTTTAAAGTGTAAGTTTCTCCAGATTTAACTGACGATTTTAAATTTACCTCGATAATATCTGGATGTTCCTCAACATATTTAAAACTCAAATCATCGCCATTCTTGTTCAAGATAGAAGTAACTTTAGTATAGCCACGTTGATCGTTTTTAGCAAGATGAAACTTGGTACTAAATTCTTCTTCAAAACGTTTAGCCAGTGGTGTCGATTTTGATGAGTAACTATTATTCCAGTCGTTTAAGTATATTTTGGACCACGAAACGTTAGAACGGTTTTTATACACTATAGTCTGTGAAATGGTAATCGATTTGCTTTTAATATCTACATATGCCTCAATGTCAAGTTGATTTTGCCCTTGGATAATTGCACCAAAAAATAGTAATAAAAAGGATATGTATTTAGCTTTTATCAATTGGCGACTATAAATTTAATAGCATTAAAATTAAAATTCTTTATACTTAAATAATACATTCCGTTTTCCAGTTCAGAAATGTCAAAGATCTGATCAGAACTGGAGTTTGTAATATAGCTTTTTACAGTTTGACCTAAATTATTTCTTACGGTAAGGGTTTGATTGAAAAGATTAGCTGAATTAAAATAGATCTTTAAAAACGTATTGTTTATGGTTTTTTCTAATTCTATTGGTTTTAAGAATGAAGTTGTACCTACATTTAGTAAAGTTGCATCAGTCTCTAGTAAAACCGTTACAGGAAGGTGATCACTAAAATTATGAAGTGCATTGCGTATACTAATTGAAAATTGAGAATTTGAATTCCCACAATCCGAGGAATTAATTCGTCGGTTATAGCAACTCGTAAGACCATTATTTCCGTAAACCTGATAGGAATCAGGTACGTATGTTATATCAGCAGTGCTTAGCATATTTTCTGATGTTAGGATAAAATCAAAACGATCATCAAAACCACCAGAAGAGCCACCTAATCCAGACTGTGTTCGTGTGGACTGTGTAAATACATCGACGTAACTTGTGTTATTATTCCAACTCCCGATACGGTTAGCGGGATCTGCAAAAGTAATATTGTTGCTCGAGTCCAGTAATTCCTGGAAAGCTGATTCTGATGCCGTGTATAAATTTAAATCACCACCTAAAAGTACATTAGTATCTGAAGGCAAAGTACTTAAGTACGCATCTAAATCCTGAACCATTTCAAAACGACGTTGCGCATTTGTTTCACCACTTGATGCTTTAAGGTGGCACACAACAACATACATCTCGATTGGGTTAACAGATTGATCGATAGTGTTTAATTGTAATTTATAAACATTAAAATCTCTTAGACTTGTTGGAACGATGGTTTCTTCCTCTAAAATAAATTTTGAACTATCATAGTACAATAAATTTTGCAAGTCGTTTTGGTCACCGCCAGAATCGTCAGAGGTATTAGAAACGTAAGTAGCCATCTCGTAATTGCTTGTTACGGCAGATTTGACAATGCTTAAAACAGCATTGGCTCCAGCTTCATTATTTAACTCACAAACTAGAAACAAATCTGGTTGATAATCTGTTAAGATAAATTCTAGATCAGCTTCTCTATTGGGTATAGCATCTTCCAAAGGGTAATTTAATAGGTTGTAAAACATAACCTTAAAATTCTCCTGTGCAAACGTACTAGTTATAAATAAACAGCCAATAATAAGACAGTTAATCAACCTCTTTTTCATAGCATTGAAATTTTGGTTTAATCTTAAAAATTAGGACTTAGGTCAGATTCTCCATAAAAACTATTAAGAATGGTAATTACTTCATCTGCTGTATCTACAAGATGAATTAGATCTAAATCTTCTGGACTTACGTTATTGTTCATTTCTAGTAGCGTGTTTTTAATCCAGTCTAGTAAACCGCCCCAAAACTCTCTGCCAACTAAAATAATTGGAAATGTTTCTATTTTATGGGTTTGGATAAGTGTCATAGCTTCAAACAACTCATCTAAGGTACCAAATCCACCTGGCATAACTACAAATCCTTGAGAGTACTTTACGAACATTACTTTACGAACAAAAAAGTAATCGAAATCTAAGCTTTTATCATTGTCTATATATGGATTGTCGTGTTGTTCAAAAGGTAATTCGATATTTAAACCTACAGAGGTACCACCTGCAATATGCGCACCTTTGTTTCCAGCTTCCATAATTCCTGGACCACCTCCTGTGATAACTCCATAACCTTGCTCCACTATTTTACTGGCAACTTCTTCGGCAAGCTTATAAAAAGGGTGGTCAGGTTTTGTACGAGCAGAACCAAATATAGACACACAGGGTCCTATTTTGCTTAATTTTTCATAACCACTAACAAACTCACCCATAATCTTAAATATAGCCCAAGAGTCGTTTGTTTTTATCTCATTCCAACCTTTATGTTTTTGTTCTTTTCTCATGTATTGATTTGTAATTTAGTCTAACATTATAAAAGCCATATTGGCATATGGCTTTGCTTTATTTACAGACTTTCAAATTTAAGCTAAAATCGATTAAATAAAAGTGAATTAACAAAAAAAAGCGCATGTTAGTTAATATACATGCGCCCTTTAATTATTAGTTTTTGTATTTACATTGGTTTTCTGCCAGATATAATATTATATAGAATTATAATCACGGCAATTACAAGTAATACATGTATTAGGCTACTTGTGCCTAAGCCAGGAATAATACCTAATAATCCCAATAACCACGCAATAATACAAATTACGGCTACCAGCCAAAGAATACTTTTCATAATGTTTAGATTTAATTGTTAGTACAACTAAGCTAAACAATTTTTTGATAAAAAAATATAATTCTTATGAAATAAGTTAATAAAATAAGTATAGGAATTAATTTTAGCGGTTAAAATAGAATTATAGTAATTCTTTTCTTAAAAATTTAGCAGTATAACTTGATTTATTCTTTATAATTTGTTCAGGAGAACCTTTGGCTACGACAGTGCCGCCGCCTTTGCCACCTTCAGGACCAATATCAATAATATAATCTACGGTCTTAATCACATCTAAGTTATGCTCAATAATCAATACTGTATTTCCTTTATTTACCAATTTATTAAGTACTTTCATTAAAACGCGAATATCTTCAAAATGCAATCCTGTAGTCGGTTCGTCTAAAATATAAAAGGTGTTGCCTGTATCACGTTTGCTTAGTTCGGTAGCAAGCTTAATACGCTGTGCTTCACCACCAGACAAGGTTGTGCTCTGTTGACCAAGAGTGATGTATCCTAACCCGACATCTTTTATCGTTTTTAGCTTTCGATAAATTTTTGGAATGTGCTCGAAGAAATTAACAGCCTCATTCATGGTCATATTTAATACATCGCTAATAGATTTACCTTTATATCTAATTTCAAGGGTTTCTCTATTAAATCGTTTGCCCTGGCAGGTTTCACATTCGACATAGACGTCTGGTAAAAAATTCATCTCTATTACGCGTAACCCACCACCTTTGCAGGTTTCACATCGTCCTCCAGCAACATTAAAACTAAATCTTCCAGGTTTATAACCTCTTATCATAGCTTCAGGAATTTGAGCAAATAGCTTGCGAATTTCGTCGAATGTTTTGGTATAGGTTGCAGGATTACTTCTTGGAGTTCTACCAATTGGAGATTGATTTATATCAATGACTTTATCTATGTGTTCTAATCCTTTAATGCTTTTGTAAGGCATCGGTTTTTTTACACCATTAAAGTAATGGGCATTCATAATAGGGTAGAGGGTCTCATTAACAAGAGTAGATTTACCACTTCCGGATACACCTGTAACACCAATCATTTTACCTAAAGGAAATTCAACATTTATATTTTTTAGATTATTTCCTGTACAGCCTTTAAGTACTATTTTTTTGCCATTGCCTTTACGTCTTTCTTTTGGCACTTCAATTTCCTTTTGACCATTAAGATAAGCTGCAGTAAGCGTATTATGTTGTAGCAATTGTTTTGGTGTCCCTTCACTAATAATTTCACCACCGTGTTTACCTGCCAGAGGACCGATATCAATAACGTGATCTGCACGTTCGATCATATCTTTATCATGCTCAACAACAATGACTGAATTGCCAACATCTCTTAATGATACAAGCGAATTGATTAATTTTTCGTTATCTCGCTGGTGTAAGCCAATACTAGGTTCGTCCAAGATATATAAAACACCTACTAACTGGGAACCAATCTGAGTGGCTAATCGTATGCGTTGTGCTTCACCACCAGAAAGTGATTTAGAACTTCGATTTAAGGATAGATAGGTGAGACCTACATCTAATAAAAATTGAACCCGATTCTTAATTTCTTTAATAATTTCTTCTGCAATTTGTTGTTGGGTTTTAGATAGGCGTTGCGTCAATTCTTCCATCCATTCGCCCAACTCAACAATATCCATTTTTACAAGCTCGGCAATACTTTTACCATCCACTTTAAAGTATAATGACTCTTTACGTAATCGTGAACCATTACATTCGGCACACTCAATTTTATCCATATACTCCTTGGCCCATCGTACTAATGAGGTTGAAGTAGATTTATATTGTGTTTCAATAAAGTTTGCAACACCTTCAAAATCGATATTATAATCTCTGCTTACCCCAAGTAATTTACTCTCTACTGTAAATTTATCCTTACCACCATATAAGATTATATGTTTGGCATCTTCAGGTATATCACTCCAGGCATCATTTAAAGAAAAATCAAATCGTTGAGCAATAGTTTCAAACTGTTTAAAAATCCAGCTTTTCTTCTGAGGTCCGTGTGGTGCAATGGCACCATTTTTTATTGAAAGCGAAGTGTCTGGAACGAGTTTACGTTCGTTTACGACATATAGTTCTCCAATACCATTACAATTAGGGCATGCACCCTTTGGTGAGTTGAAGGAGAAATTATTTGGTTCTGGATTTGGATAGGAAATTCCCGATGAAGGACACATTAAATTTCTACTAAAGTAACGAGGTTCATTGGTGTCTTGATCAATCACCATTAGGACATCATCACCATGGTACATAGCGGTGTTAATAGATTCCATTAATCGTTTTTCATTATCTTGAGATGTATCAATTTTTAAACGATCGATAACAATTTCAATATCATGAGTTTTATAACGGTCGAGTTTCATGCCTTTTTCAAGGTCAACTATTTCTCCATCTGCGCGTACTTTTACAAAGCCCTGCTTGGCAATTTGCTCAAATAATTCGCGATAATGGCCTTTACGAGAGCGGACCACAGGCGATAAAATATTTATGCGCTTGCCGTTATAGGATTCTAGAATGAGATCTTTAATTTGTTCATCACTATAGCTCACCATCTTCTCGCCGGTTTCATAGCTGTATGCATCTGCAGCTCTTGCAAATAGCAAGCGTAAAAAGTCATAGATCTCTGTAATTGTCCCAACTGTAGATCGCGGTGATTTACTTGTGGTTTTTTGTTCAATGGCTATAACAGGTGATAATCCATCTATTTTATCCACATCAGGACGTTCTAAACTTCCTAAAAATTGTCTTGCATAGGCAGAAAAGGTTTCAATATAGCGTCGCTGACCTTCGGCATAAATAGTATCGAAAGCAAGTGAGGATTTGCCACTACCAGAAAGTCCGGTAATAACTACTAATTTCTCCCTCGGAATACTAACATCAATATTTTTGAGGTTATGTACTCTTGCGCCTTTTACTTCAATAGAATCGTCGAATGTTGTCATAAATTTACCAAAGTTGCAAAGGTACAATTTTAGATGTTAATTTCTTGTGAAGGTTTGAATAGGAGATTATTAGAAAACACCAAGATTCCTAGTGTGTTTTAAATAATAAACGTAAGCTCTTTTAATCACAATTATTATATTGTCATATTAATTTTTGATAGTCTATGTCTAAACAAAACAATTTAGTGGATGCCATTCAGAAGCTCATACATGCTGTATTGAAGGCGCTCGGTCAGGATACAACTAAAAAACGTACCTGGCATCAACACGTAGTACCGTATGAAGATTTCTGGGCTGTTCGACGCGAAGGCAATAAAAGGATTACCTCAAAGCATCGAAAGCAAAGTACGGCTATAAATAAAGCTAAGGTAATGGCGAAGCGCTATAATGCAGATGTTATAATACATAGAGAAAGCGGCGGAATTCGAGATCGGATAAGCTATAAAGAGGATTAAGACATATATTATTTTAAGGATCAAAATTAAGGACTAACCAAACTAAATATGAAGTAATCATTTTTATTTAAATCTCTACTGTTTGAAGTTGTTTTCTGATATAAAGCGACTACATTTATACTTTGCAATTAAATATTCTTAAAACCGATGGAAGTAAAACTAGCTGTACTAATTGATGGTGATAATATACCTTCTGCCTATGTCAAGGAAATGATGGAAGAAATTGCTAAATATGGCAATCCAACTATTAAGCGTATATATGGGGATTGGACCAAGCCACATTTATCTAAATGGAAAAATATGTTGTTAGAGAATGCTATTACACCCATACAGCAATACGGATACACGACAGGGAAAAACGCCACCGATTCTGCTATGATTATTGACGCTATGGATATTTTATATTCTGAGAAAGTTAATGGTTTCTGTTTGGTTTCTAGCGATAGTGATTTTACGCGGCTAGCAACGCGTTTACGAGAGGCAGGTATGCAAGTGTTTGGGATAGGAGAAAAGAAAACGCCAAACCCCTTTATCGTGGCTTGCGATAAATTTATATATATCGAAATTCTTAAAAATTCTGTCGAAGAGAGTTCTAGTTCATCTGCGGCGAAATCTAAATCTACCAAGAGTAAATTTGATACAATTACTCAAAAAGATGTAAAGTTTATTGCTGCTACTATTGATGATGTTGCTGATGATGACGGCTGGGCATTTTTAGGAGATGTAGGCAGTCTGTTGCAAAAGAAACAACCTAATTTTGATTCTAGAAACTATGGCTTTCAGAAACTAACACCTTTGATTAATTCTATTTCTGATTTTGAAATAGAAAGAAGAGAAGACCATCGTGGACGTTCAAAATTGATCTATGTAAAAATAAAAGAAAAAAAAGATAAGGGTCGAAAGAATTAAACGTGCAATATGTATTAAGTATTAGCAGAAACGAGTGAATTGTATGAGTTGTTTTAATCCTTAATTCTTATGCCTTTGACCTTATCTATTTCTAAGGCAATTACCAACATTTTATGAAGTGTTGGTAGCTGTGCGCCACTTTCTGTTGTAATCCATCCTTCCCACGTTGCCTCCAAGCCCTGTATAGGTAAAATATTTACCCACATTTGAAAACTAATGGGTTTGTAAGCTGAATCTAGATGCCATAAATATGAATCACCTGGAGTTGTTCCACCTGTTGTATAAGTTACTAAAAGTGCTTCTTTTCCTTCTTCTGTTTTCACTAAACGGCGTTCTGTGCCCATATCAAAGACTTTATAAGGTGCCACTAACCAGAATGAATCGTTGTTAAAGTAATCTTTAGCCTTATCTATATAATCTGATTTTTCTACGCCATTATAGGCCTGTTGTGCTACATAAACTTCAGAATTCGAGGTGTTATTTAAGTCGAGTACGACTCTAAAATCAGCCCAGAACACCTCACAAATATTGTCTGTTTTATACCACTTGTAATGGTGTCGGTTTTTAAAGGTCCATTCTAAGTAATTCGTATTTAAATAGGCATCTTCGTTTAAAGCTGTGAGCATTTTGGAAGCGAGTTGATCAGCTTTTGGTCCTTGTTTGCCTACGGGTAAATCTTCATTGTATTTTAAGTAAATGAAACCAAAGAATAGGAGAGCGGGTAATGTAAAGAATAATAAAACGCCACTAAAAATTTTTAGCAAACGTTTTGGGTTCGATTTTTTCGCCATCAATGTTCAAGACTTGTGTAATTGAGCTCCTTAGACCATTAGTATAAAAGTTATACGGAGCTCAAAAAACATATTAATTATCAGATTTATAGCCTTCAGGACGTTTCCAGCGTACAGGTGCTTTTGGTTCTGGTTTAATTTTAAACTCATTACCTTGAAGTAGTTTAAGTGCCTCCTCTATAGCTCTTTCTAGTTGTGGGTCGTTTCCTTTTGTGGTTTCTTTAGGGTGTTGAATTACTTCGATATCTGGTGCTACACCTTCTCCCTCTACAGCCCATTCTCCATTTACATCGTAAAATCCACCACGAGGTGCTACCATGCGGCCTCCATCAATAAATCTAGGTGTATCCCAGGTGCCAACTAATCCTCCCCAAGTTCTTGTTCCAATTAATGGTCCCAATTCCTTCATCTTAAACATATATGGTAGTAGATCTCCTCCTGATCCTGCGCGTTCGTTGATAAGCATCACCTTTGGACCCCAAATTCCTGCAATAGGAGTAGTCCATGGACGTTTATCTCCTGCTTTACTATTAAAATATCCAAACAATTCGCGCGACATAATATCAATCATGTAATCTGCGGCTGAGCCACCACCATTATTACGTTCGTCTATTACCACTCCCTTTTTATCTTGTTGTGAGAAGTAATAACGATTAAACGAAGTAAATCCTCCGCCACCTGTGTTTGGCACATAAACATAGGCTAGTTTCCCCTTAGACAGTTTATCTACTTTTCTACGATTACTTTCTACCCAATCAATTGTTCTTAGTCCACGTTCATTGCTAACAGGTTTCACTAATATAGTCTTGGCGTCTTCCATGGTAGGTTTAGAATTAACCGTAATATTAATTTCACGTCCAGCTGTTTGTTCCAAAAGGCTATACGGATTAACATTGGGTGAAAGTTTAGAACCATTAATTGCTAAAATGTAATCACCATCATTAATATTTATTCCGGGTTGTGCCAATGGAGAGCTTATGTTAGGATTCCATCGTTCCCCATTGTAAATTTTCGTAATTCTGTATTGGCTGTCTACCAATTCAATATCACATCCCAATAAACCAACTTGTACACGATCTACATCTGGAAAATCACCACCAGACACATAGGAATGTCCAACAGCGACCTCACCACTCATTATATCCACAACATAGTTTAGATCGGTTCTATGACGCACATGGTCTATCCAAGGAGCGTACCACTCGTAGACCTCGTCCCAAGGTGCGCCATGTACATTGTCTACATATAAGAAATCACGCATATAGCGCCAGCCTTCTTTAAATATTTGATGTGCCTCTGCCTTTGGGTCGAGTTTTATTTTAATATCAATCTTCAAATTATTTTTACCAGGTTTGGGAGGTGAGCCAGCGTCGGTTAGTACCCAGTTTCTATTTTGAAATAACAGAATAGAATTTCTATCTTCAGATGCTACCATTTGGGTCACTCCTTCAGCAAAATCCGAAGCTTTGCCTTCCTTTAGACTATACGAATGCACTTTTAATCCGTTAGTATTAGGAATAGCTTCAGCAACAAAAACCGTTTTTTCTGGCCCTTTTAGAAGGCCAACATAATTACGGGCTGGCATTTGCAACGCTACAGCTCTATCGTAAATTCCATTTTCGTCGATAGTAACATTTACTGTTTTACTGTCATTTTTGTTAGTTGTTTTTTCATCGGTTTTTTCATCTTCCTCTTTATTAGAAGGCATTACGATGGCTGCATCATTTTTAGGAAGGTTTGGAGCTTTATCTGATGCACTTAAAACAATAGCATATAAACTGCGTGTTAGGTTTGCAGCAGGATCGAAGTTACTCATATCCAACCAACCAGATTGTAATCCGTAGTTGGTACTTGCTAAGGTATACAGGTATTTTCCGTTAGCATCCCAGACTGGTGTTATAGCATCAGCCAGAGGGTCCGTGAGTTGTATCGTTTTTTTGGTTTCTACATTGTAAGCAAAAATAGCTTTAAAGTGACTTTCTTGTTGTTTTGAGAAAGCAATCCATTTACTATCTGGTGACCAAACCGGATTCATAGTTCGGTTAGGATGTGCATAACGATCAGTTGCTACTTTAACTGTTTTTTTATTATCCAGATTTAAAATCCATACGTTATAATGGGTGTCTGTATAGGCAATATACTTACCATCTGGCGACCAATCTGGCTGAAAATAAAAAGTTGGATTAGGTAAACTAAGGGCTTCTATATTTTGGCCATCCTGGTCTGCGATCATAAGTTCATACTCACCACTTTTGTCAGAGAACCATGCGATTTTATCACCTTTTGGTGACCAGATAGGGCTACGATCAGCTACGCCTGGTGAGTTAGTAATATTTTTCCAAGTCCCATTTTCTTTGGGAACTGTAAATATTTCACCTCTATGTTCAAAAATAGCGCGATTTCCTTGTGGTGAAAGATTGGAATTAGACAATTGTGATGCCGATACATTATCCCATTTTGTACGATAAAAATTTAAGTCTGCTTTAACATCAATATGGAGTTGTTTAGAATCTCCAGTTGAAGGGTTATAGGTATGTAAGTAACCACCTTGCTCATATACAATCTTACTTTCACTGGTATCTAAACTCTTTACATCAAACTTTTTATGAAATGTAATTTGTTTCTCCTCTTTGGTTTCAGGATCAAATGACCAGATATTCATGGTATAATCACGTTCAGATAGAAAATAAACTATCCCGTCTAACCACACAGGATCCAAATGACGTTCCTGAGTTGGTTGTGACGTTCTCACCAAAGTTTTAGTATCCATATTTACCACCCAAATAGGCATGGCCTGTCCGCCTCTATAGTTACGCCATTCGGCATCCCAACCTGTTATTGGTGTATATGCGAGATGTTTACCATCTTTTGATAATTCTCCATAAGCCGCTCTTGGAATTTCTAAAGCCTCAGGCAATCCACCACTAGTAGAAATCGTATAAAACTTATTTGTCATGGTAGGTTGAGCCTCGCGACCAGAACGAAATAAGATTTTATTATCTGGAGTCCATCCTTGTACAAAGTCGCCACTTGGGTGATAGGTCAATCGTTTAGGTTCTCCACCTTCAGCAGGCATAACAAACACATCGACATTACCATCATATTCTGCCGTAAAAGCAATTTGTTTGCCATCATTAGAAAAATGTGGGTTGGTTTCGTAGCCATCATCACTAGTGAGTCGTATGGCAGTACCTCCATTAACCGAGGCTTTCCATAAATCGTTAGCATACACAAAAACTACATCGTCGCTATGAAGTGTTGGTTGTCTTAGTAATTGGGTGCCTTGAGAAAAACTGAGTAATGTGTAACAAAGGGTGAGTGTAACAATAAATTGTTTCATGTGTTTTTTTTTAATTAATTGGTCACATGGAACATCTAAAATTATTAAGTTGTTTCATTTAACTTAATTACTAGATGTTTCATTTTGGTTGGTTTTTAGATATTGAGTTTGTTCTAAAATTTGAGAGCAATAAATATACGACTTAGAGTTTGTGGTTGTTTTAAAACAATGTTAAAACCCTACAGCGGTATCATCACCACGATAATCTGCAGCTCCTTCTAATTTGCCGTTATCTAATACAAGGATAGCCTCTACTCGTCCGGTAATCGGTGCGGCTTCTTCATTTATATCATAACCTTTAGCTTCGAGTTGTTGTTTAATTTCGTCAGAAAATAAATCGACCTCCATTCGAATATTATCCGGTAACCATTGATGGTGCAATCTGGGTGCATTTACAGCTTGTTGCATGGTCATATCAAATTCAACAACATTTAGAATGGTTTGTAAAACCGAAGTAATTATAGTCGATCCACCAGGAGTTCCCAATACCATAAACAATTCACCTTCTTTTTCAACAATGGTTGGTGTCATAGCACTCAGCATTCTTTTTTCTGGTGCAATACTATTGGCTTTACCACCGATAAGTCCATAGATATTTGGTTCGCCAGGTTTACTGCTAAAATCGTCCATTTCGTTATTAAGAAAAAATCCAAGTTGTTCAGCATATAGTTTTGATCCGTAACCGCTATTTAACGTCGTAGTTACTGAAACGGCATTCCCGTAAGGATCTACAATAGAGTAGTGCGTTGTTTCTTCACTTTCGTAACCTAGAATATTTCCATGTGAAATTGAATCTGATGGTGTAGGATGGTCAAAAGTGAAGTTTTCCATGCGACTGCTTAAATACACATCGCTTAATAGAGTTTGTGTCGGTATGTCTACAAAGTCCGGATCGCCTAAAAAGTAACTGCGATCTGCATAGGCTCTACGTTCAGCTTCGACCATCACCTGAATGCTTTTTAGTGAATTATGGCCATATGATCTTAAATCGAAAGGCTCCATCATTTTCATTATTTGTGCCAAACATAACCCACCACTTGAAGGCGGAGACATTGATATAATAGTATAGTCCTTGTAATCAAACTCAACAGGGTTACGCCATCTGGCTTCATAACGATATAAATCTTCTAATGACATAATACTTCCTTTTTCATTAAGAAAACTTATCAGTTCTTTAGCAATTTTACCTTTGTAAAATGCATCACGCCCATCTTTTGCAATTTGTTTTAGCGTATTCGCTAGGGCCTGATTTTTAATAGTATCTTTTGGTAGTATATTTTTATTAAAAAGAATTTCTTTACCATTTACGGCTCTAATAATACTGTCATAGTCTTGGAATTTTAAATATTGCTTCTCGGTCACTGCATACCCTTTCTCGGCTAGTGCTATTACTGGTTGTAGAATTTCCGTTACTGGGAGCGTACCAAACTTTTCATGCGCAGCAAATATTCCGGCAATTGTTCCTGGTACACCAATCGAATGAGCGCCAACCGTACTTTTATCTTTTATGATATCTCCATTTTCATCTAAGTACATCTTTTTAGAAGCCGCCAAAGGTGCTTTCTCGCGATAATCCAAAGCTCCTGTTTCTCCATCAGCTAACCGATAGACCATAAATCCGCCACCACCCAAGTTTCCGGCATAAGGGTAAACAACAGCCAGTGCCATTTCTGTAGCAAACATAGCATCAAAAGCATTGCCCCCTTGTTTAAGTATTTCTATTCCTATTTTTGAAGCTTCTTCTCTAGCCGTTACAACCATTGCTTTTTCGGCTAAGACACCTCTTATGTTTTTATTATTTTGAACGTGTATTTGCTCTTTTTTGCAGCTTAAACAAATTGCAAAAGTGATAAGTAAAAGTGTACGAAATTGCTTCATATGTTATGTTTTTTTTCTAATTCAATTCTTCTGATTTCGCTAAAAGCAATGAGTTCTTCAAAAAAAACCGTAAAATCTTTTTCGAAAGCTATATAATGTATTTTAAGTTCTTTAGTTGCTTCATTCATTTTAGACTTTCCTTTAGTTCTTCTATTCATACCATTAAGGACGAGTTGAATACCCTCAAGTGTAGCATAACTTAAAAGCCAATTACCTTCGATCATGATTGGAGTGATGTGTTTAAACCTTGGCGGTAAGATATTTATATGGGAATTAAGACTTTTATAAAAATCGGCTATATAATCGGCTAAGGGCATATCTGAATACTGATGCCAGTTCTTAGCTAAAAAATGATCGAAAATAATATCTACAATAACACCACTATAATGTCCATAAGCTTCGTGAAGCCGTTTTGTACATCTTCTAAACATGGGATGCGCATCGGTAAATGTATCAATCTCTCTATGCAGTTGTATACCAGCTTGAATTTCTATTGGGTATAATTTGTACTTATTGCCTCTAACACCATCGGCCGCAAAGTTACCAATGGTAACCAATTCATTATCTCCAGATAGGTAAATATGGGCTAAAAAGTTCATTCGTCGAATTTACAAATTCGTAATAACATTTTTAGATTAAGATATTATATTTGCTCAAAATCAAAAATTTATGACCTTAATTAAATCCATTTCTGGAATTAGAGGCACAATAGGAGGTGTCGTTGAAGAAAATTTAACACCAATTGATACGGTTAAATTTGCCGCAGCTTATGGAACCTGGTTAAGGCAGCAACGGGAAAAAGATTCATATAGAGTAGTAGTAGGGAGAGATGCGCGTATTTCGGGTGAAATGGTGCAGAATCTAGTGATGAATACTTTAGTTGGTTTAGGGATTAATGTGGTCGATTTAGGCTTATCAACCACGCCAACTGTAGAAGTTGCTGTGCCTATGGAACATGCAGATGGTGGTATAATTTTAACGGCTAGTCATAACCCGAAGCAATGGAATGCGCTAAAGTTATTAAATGCAAAAGGTGAATTTTTGAATGGTGCAGAAGGACAGAAGATTTTAGAGATAGCCGAATCTAATGAAATGACCTTTGCTGAGGTTGATGACTTAGGTAAAATAACAAAAAACGAAGCTTATATTGATATGCACATTGATGAAGTTTTAGAGTTACCATTAGTCAATAAAAAGGCGATTGAAGCCGCTAATTTTAAGGTTGTTGTGGATGGTGTAAATTCTACAGGTGGCATTGCTATTCCGCTGCTCTTAGAACGATTAGGTGTACATCCGGTTAAGTTATATTGTGAGCCTACAGGGCATTTTCCACATAATCCAGAACCGCTTAAAGAGCATTTAGGAGATTTAGCTAAGGCTGTTGTTAAAGAAGGCGCAGACCTGGGGATTGTAGTAGATCCAGATGTAGACCGTTTGGCATTCATGGATGAAACTGGAGAAATGTTCGGAGAGGAATACACGTTAGTAGCTTGTGCTGACTATGTGTTGAGTAAAAATCCGGGAAACACGGTGAGTAATATGAGTTCGACACGTGCATTAAGAGATGTTACCGAGAAGCATGGAGGAACTTATGAGGCAAGCGCAGTAGGAGAAGTGAATGTAGTTGAATTGATGAAAAAGAATAATGTGGTTATTGGTGGAGAAGGTAATGGCGGAATAATTTATCCAGAGCTACACTACGGCAGAGACGCTTTGGTTGGTGTTGCTTTGTTTTTAAGTCTTTTGGCAGAAAAGAAAATGAAGGTGAGTGAATTAAGAGCAACCTATCCCAGCTATTATATGAGCAAGAAAAAAATACAGTTGACACCAGGATTAGATGTGGACGGTATTTTGAGTACTATGGAAAAGAATTATAGCCATGAAGAGTTAACGACCATTGATGGTGTAAAAATAGATTTTGCCAATAGTTGGGTGCATTTACGAAAGAGTAATACGGAACCTATTATTAGAATTTATACTGAGGCACAATCACAAAGTGAAGCCGATGAATTAGCTAATCGATTTATTGCGAAAATAAAGGCGGTTGCTAATATTTAGTAACTTTGAGTAGAACCGATACACCTAAAATGAGTCTAATTTCTGAAACTACTACAAGTAATACTGCTGATCTGGAAGTTTATTTTGAGCAATTTCGACAGCATATAGTTGGAGAAGATCAAACCTTCCAATCCCCTTATGGTGAGCAACGAATTGTTTATACGGATTGGACTGCATCGGGACGATTATATCGACCTATTGAAGAAAAATTGTGTAATGAATTTGGTCCTTTTGTAGCAAATACACATACAGAAACTACTGTTTCTGGGACGGCTATGACCAAAGCCTACCATAAAGCCAAGGAAATTATTAAAAACCACGTTAATTGTAATGAAGACGACATATTGATTATGTCTGGCAATGGAATGACTGGTGTGGTCAACAAATTTCAACGCATACTTGGTTTAAAAGTTCCTGAAAATTTAAAGGAATATACCAATATACCAGATGAAATGCGACCTGTAGTTTTTGTAACTCATATGGAGCATCATTCTAATCAAACCTCATGGTTAGAGACTATGGCAAGAGTAGAAGTCATTCCTCCAGATGACGAAGGTTTATTTAGTTTAGAAAATTTAGAAAAACTTCTTATTCAATATAAAGATTGTACCATTAAGATAGCTTCTATTATTGGTGGCTCTAATGTCACTGGTATTCAAAACCCACATCATAAAATTGCAAAACTTATGCATAAGCATGGTGGTGTTTGTTTTGTAGATTTCGCGTGTTCTGCACCATATGTCGATATAGACATGCATCCTGAGGATAAGGAGGCGCAGTTAGATGCTATATTTTTTTCACCACATAAATTTTTAGGTGGTCCAGGGTCCTCTGGTGTCTTGATATTTAATAAAAAACTTTATAAAAACATGGTGCCCGATTGTCCGGGAGGAGGTACAGTAAGTTGGACCAATCCTTGGGGTGAGCACAAATACATAGACAATATTGAAGATAGAGAAGATGGAGGTACACCTGGTTTTCTTCAAACAATTAGAACGGCACTATCTGTTCGATTAAAAGAAAAAATGGGCGTTGATAGAATCTTAAAGCGTGAGCATGAATTGGTAGCTAAGATCTTTAAAAAATTAGAGCCTGTTTCTAATATAAACATTCTTGCAGGGCAGCATAAAGACCGATTAGGGGTGATATCCTTCTATATTGATGATTTGCATTATAACCTTGGCGTAAAATTGCTCAACGACAGATTTGGGATACAAACCAGAGGAGGATGTAGTTGTGCTGGCACCTATGGTCATTTTTTACTCCATGTAGACCAGCAAATGTCAAATGAGCTAACAAACGAAATCTCCATTGGAGATTTGGCGCGCAAACCAGGTTGGATTCGCATGTCTATACATCCAACAACGACAAATAAAGATCTTGAATACGTGTGTGACAGTATAATAGATCTGGCTAATAATTTTGAAAGTTGGGCAAAGGATTATGAATATTCAAAAAGTAATAATGAATTTATTCATACCAGCTTAGCTAATCGTCCATGTGAAGCCACTAATGTAGATTCCTGGTTCGATATTTAGACCCTATTCTTACTGAAATTCTACAGGTACTTTATCTCTATGCTTCCAGCGCTTATGTGTCCATAAGTAATATTGAGGCGCTTCGAGGATTTGTTTTTCAACGCGTTTAAAGAACATATCGGTTATCTCATAATCCTTATAATCTTTAGGGTGCTCGGTTATTGTGGTAAATGTGGTTTCGTAATAACCTCGCTTAATTCGTTTTGTGCTAAAAAAGACGACAGCCATATCTAGCTTTTTAGCCAACATTTCTGCGCCAGTATGCATTGGTACTTTTACACCCATAAATTCATTCCAATGAAAAGCTTTATGAGGTTTTGGAGATTGATCTGAAGCAAACCCATTAATAGTTAATTCCCCTTTTCTTTTAGATTCAGCTAAAACCTGAAGTGTTTCTTTTGTGGTAATTAAATGAGAGTTATGTTTAGCTCTAATACGCTTTACTAATCTATCAAAATACTTATTTGCCAGGCGTTTATAAATGGCATAACCCTTATGTTTTACATAGGACTGCAAAATAAATATCCATTCCCAACTGCCGTAGTGCGCACACATTAGTATGATGCTACGCTGTTTTTCTTCGAGTTCGTTAATAAGCTCAACATTACTAAATTTGTAGCGCTTCTTTAGCTGTTCGTCACTAATAGATAAGGATTTTATAGCCTCAACAATCATATCACATAAATGATGATAAAATTTAGAGGTAATTTCTGCTATTTCTTTTTCGGATTTATCAGGAAAGACAAGTCGAAGGTTTTCCTTTACTGTAGCCTTTCTATAGCCAAATAGTTTAAAAATAAAAAGGTATAGAACATCAGAAAACGCATAGAGTAACCGAAATGGCAAAATTGAAATGAGCCAAAGAATAGGGTAAATTAAAATATAGGCAATAAGTTGCATTAAAGAATGTTAAATTTGAAGCCACAAATATAATGGTTTTAAAGCTGAAAAGAGTTTATGTATAATTTAGGATTAGTGACTATTGCAATAATTGCAGCTAATGTAATAATGTCTTTTAAAGGATTCGGAGATCGTTTATTTTTCGAAAAGTACAAGTTTAATGTTGGGAGTATAAGACGAGGAGAACAAATTAGGATGTTTAGTTCTGGATTTCTTCATGCAGACACCACTCATTTGTTTATGAATATGATTACGCTTTACTTTTTTGCTGATGCAGTATTAGACGTTTTAGGTAATTTCAATTTTATTGTTATTTACATTGCAAGCCTTATTTTTGGTAATCTTCTTTCGCTTTATTTTCACAAAGATGAATATTGGTATAGCGCGGTAGGAGCAAGTGGTGCAGTTACAGGCATATTGTATGCTGCTATCCTCATCCAGCCCGAAATGAGTCTCTATATGTTTTTTATACCCATTCCGATTCCAGGTTACATTTTTGGAGTAGGTTATCTGCTATATTCTATTTATGGTATGAAGAAGCGAATTGGTAATATTGGTCATGATGCCCATTTTGGGGGAGCAGTAGGAGGTTATGTCATCACCTTATTATTACAACCTTCATTGTTACAGACAGATTTGGTTCATGTTGGACTACTAGCAATACCAATTATTATATTATTTGTAATGCACAAGACAGGAAAGCTTGGTTAGCGTTTTGAGTAATGATATCTAAATATTCTTCAAAAAAACCCAAAAAAATTATTGCGTTAATTAATATGAAAAGTTACATTTGCACCCGCTTAAATGATAAATAGAAATTTATTGTAAAAGCTTTCAATTTTAAGTCAAGTTCTTAACTTATTGAATTGGAGAGGTGCCAGAGTGGTAATGGAGCAGATTGCTAATCTGTCAACGCGTAAGTGTTGCCCGGGTTCGAATCCCGGTCTCTCCGCCTTCGCTCATCAAAGCTTTAGCGACGATGAGCATTTATTACGAGCTTCGGCGGATAACATCCGCTGAAGATTTCGGGGTGTAGCGTAGCCCGGTTATCGCGCCGCGTTTGGGACGCGGAGGTCGCAGGTTCGAATCCTGCCACCCCGACTTCGTTTTTCGAAGCTTTAGCGAAGAAGAACAATCATTATCATCACGCTTTAGGCGTGATTGAATGGTGGCATAGCTCAGCTGGATAGAGCACCTGCCTTCTAAGCAGGCGGTCCTAGGTTCGAATCCTAGTGCCATCACAAAGTCCCTGTCCTTTTAAGATGGGGATTTTTGTTTCGGGATGTGGCGCAGTCCGGTTAGCGTACACGGCTGGGGGC
>JABDKL010000160.1 GCA_013002225.1 Winogradskyella sp. | reverse complement strand
GGAAGGGATAAGCGCTGAAAGCATATAAGCGCGAAACCCACCACAAGATGAGATTTCTTTAAAGGGTCGTGGGAGATTACCACGTCGATAGGCTACAGGTGTAAAGGCAGTAATGTCATAGCCGAGTAGTACTAATAACCCGTAGGCTTATTGTACAGTGCTTTTTAATGCATGTATGTTTTTTCAATATGTTAAGATATTTATCACGAAAGTGATGCTGTAGATGTAAAAATCTATCAGCTAAAACTTAAGGTGGTTATTGCGATGGGGCTCACCTCTTACCATTCCGAACAGAGAAGTTAAGCCCATTAGCGCCGATGGTACTACACTCGTGGGAGAGTAGGTCGCCGCCTTTCTCGGGAACCCCCGCTCATTGAGCGGGGGTTTCTTTTTATCTATATATTTAGATTCCTCACTGAATTTGACTAATTCATCCTTTAGATGGTATCCCACAGATACCCCATCTACATTTGTTTATTTAAAACGATCTTACGTTAGACCAAAAAAAATCCCGGAATAACCCGGGAAGAAATAATTAGCTTTATTTTCAAAGAATAGCTAATCCCGCAATATACTTCGTGAAATAACGACTTTCTGAATCTCACTAGTTCCTTCATAAATTTGTGTGATCTTCGCATCACGCATCATGCGTTCAACATGATACTCCTTGACAAATCCATTTCCACCATGAATTTGAACCGCCTCGACGGTTTGTTCCATCGCTACTTTCGAAGCATATAGTTTCGCCATAGCACTTGACAGGTCATAATTATTTCCCTGGTCCTTGTCCCAGGCCGCCTTCATTACCAAATGACGTGCCGCTTCAATTTCGGTGGCCATGTCAGCCAATTTAAATGCGATGGCCTGATGATTTGCTATTTCTGTATCAAAGGCCTTGCGTTCTTTGGAATATTTCAAGGCCAATTCATAAGCACCCGCTGCAATTCCTAAAGCTTGAGCTGCAATACCAATTCGACCTCCTGATAGGGTTTTCATCGCGAATTTAAAACCGAATCCATCATCACCAATACGATTCTCCTTCGGAACCTTAACATCGTTGAATTGCAGCGTATGGGTATCACTGCCGCGAATGCCTAACTTATCTTCTTTTGGGCCAATATCAAACCCGGGCATGCCTTTTTCAACAATAAAAGCATTAATGCCCTTGTGGCCTTTCTCCTTATGGGTTTGAGCAATAACTAAATATACATCAGATCGTCCGCCATTTGTGATCCAGTTTTTTGTCCCGTTTAAAATATAATGATCGCCCCTATCTTCAGCAGTTGTTCTTTGTGAGGTTGCGTCACTACCTGCTTCGGGTTCGCTTAAACAGAACGCACCAATATATTCACCAGTGGCAAGCTTCATCAGATATTTTTGCTTTTGTTCATCAGAACCAAAAGCTTGAAGACCATAACAAACCAGTGAATTGTTAACCGATACAATTACCGAAGCCGACGCATCGATTTTAGATAATTCTTCCATGATCAATACATACGAGATGGTATCCATACCACTGCCTCCATATTTCGGGTCAACCATAATACCCATAAATCCGAGATCGGCCATTTTATTGACCAACTCATCAGGAAACTGCTGCTTCTCATCCCTTTCGATCACACCTGGTAATAATTCCGTAATGGCAAAATCCCGTGCGGCATCCCGTATCATGAGATGTTCTTCTGTTAGGTTAAAATCCATATATTATAAAGAATTAAAATATTCTAGAAAAAGGTCCTCAAAGATACTTCATTATTGATATATTTTCAATTATCCTTTCTATTTTTACGAATATGAAAATGGATTCTTACAAGGTCATTGGTGTTATGTCAGGAACATCTGTCGATGGTGTTGATCTTTGCGCTGCAACCTTTGAGTTCGATGGCAGTTGGCACTATTCTATTGATATAGCTGAAACCTCCCTTTATCCTGACAAATGGGAAGAGCGATTAAAAAATACGCTACATCTGGAACATGATGATCTTCAAGCCTTTGATCAAGAATACACCCGGCACCTCGCCGAACATATCAATCGATTCATTAAGAAGCATGATTTAAAGAATATAGAAGCAGTTTGCTCCCATGGGCATACAGTTTTTCATCAACCCGAGAGAGGTCTGACCTATCAAATTGGAAATAAACCTGATTTGGCAGGTTTGGTAGGTCACAAGGTAGTTTGTGATTTTCGGGTTCAGGACGTCAATCTCGGAGGTCAGGGAGCTCCACTGGTTCCTATCGGTGATCGCCACCTGTTTGGATCCTATGATATTTGCCTGAACCTGGGAGGCTTCTCGAATGTTTCCTATGAATGGGAAGGCAGCCGATGGGCCTATGATGTATGTCCGATTAATGCCCTACTGAATCGTTATGCATCTTCATTGGGTCTACCCTACGATAACGGCGGACTTATTGCAAAAAGTGGAAATTTGAATGCTGAATTGTTTCAAGCCCTAAATAATCTTTCTTATTATTTAAAGAAACCACCTAAATCACTGGGTATGGAATGGGTTGAACTGGAAGTGTTACCACTTGTTTCAAATTTTGATATTCCCGTCAAAGATATTCTGAATACACTTACCGAACATATGGCTCATCAAATAGGATTACATCTAAACCCATTAAAAAAATCATCCATGTTGATTTCTGGCGGGGGAACATATAATACATATTTAATTGATCGTATCAGGGTATTCAACACAGCCGAAGTTATTATCCCTGATTCCGTTATTATAGATTTTAAGGAGGCCCTCATTTTTGGTTTTTTGGGGATACTTCGGTTGAGAAATGAAACGAATTGCCTTAAAAGTGTCACCGGAGCTCATCATGATCACTGCTCAGGAGAAGTTTACCTTCCATAATATGAACCAATTATTACCCGTAAGTGGGATTGTTTTTTATATTTGTTATCAAGCACGTTTAACCTAACCAATCAAATTAATAATATATGGAAACCTTAATAGTTGTCATTTTTGTTGTCGGTTATCTCGCCATTACCCTAGAGCATAATCTGAAAGTTGATAAACTTATCCCGGCTCTCATAATGATGGCACTTAGCTGGGCGATGATATCGCTCGGAATCGATGACTTCGATCAATGGTTTGATTCGGGTAAACATATGTTATTAGATACCTTTGGATTATTCGAGCATGAAGAAAAAATGCATTTGATGGAGGAAACCCTCCTGCATCATTTGGGTAAAACGGCCGAGATCCTTGTCTTTCTTCTTGGAGCCATGACTATAGTTGAGATAATAGATTATTTTGACGGGTTCTCGACAATTAAATCATTTATTAAAACCAAGAGTAAAAAGAAGATATTGTGGTTTTTTGCTATCATGGCATTTATCTTATCAGCCATCATCGATAATCTTACGGCAACAATAGTTTTAATCTCAATTCTGCAGAAAATCGTACGAGAAAGAAGCGCGAGAATTTGGTATGCCGGACTTATCATCGTAGCGGCCAATGCTGGTGGAGCCTGGTCACCGATTGGAGATGTTACAACAACTATGCTCTGGATTGGCGATAAGGTGACCACCTTAAACCTGATCAAATATTTATTTATTCCATCTTTGGTGTGCATGATCGTCCCAACTTTTGTAGCATCTTTTTTACCTGCTTTTAGAGGGGAATTGGATTTAGTCGAAGAAGATAATGAAAAACCAAAGACGAGTTTTAGCTCTACTATGCTTTACCTGGGATTAGGGGCAATAATTTCTGTTCCGGTATTTAAAACCGTAACCCATTTACCACCCTATGTCGGTATGATGTTCGCCCTTGGTGTCGTTGCCGTTTTTGCCGAGTTGTACAGTTCTTCAAAGTTTAGCATGTCGACCGTTGAAAGTCTGGATGATGCTGTTCATGGTCATCATAGTCCGGTGCATCACTCTCTTTCTAAAATTGAAATGCCGAGTATATTGTTCTTTTTGGGCATCTTAATGGCAGTTGCAGCTCTTGAATCACTCGGACTATTGTTTGCATTTGCATTGAATTTACAGGAAGTTATGCCGATGCTTGGGTCTGAAATGCCTGGAACTGCAGTATCAGATATTGTGATTGTGCTTTTAGGTGTTGGCTCGGCCGTCATTGACAATGTTCCTCTTGTGGCTGCGAGTTTAGGGATGTTTTCAGAACCTGTTGATGATCAGTTGTGGCACTTCATCGCTTATTCAGCAGGAACCGGTGGCAGCATGCTAATTATTGGTTCCGCAGCCGGTGTTGTTGCCATGGGAATGGAAAAGATGGATTTTTTCTGGTATCTCAGAAAAATCGCCTGGTTAGCGGCCATTGGATTCATAGCTGGAGCCTTGACTTTCTTACTGACGAGAATGTGGTTTTAAAATACTTTATTTCAAAATCAACCGTTATTATTCAGAATCAAAATAACAACGATCTAGTATGTTAACAACATCACTAATTCTTACAATTCAAGACGAGGTTGAATTGCTTACCGATGAGGAATCGGTAGAAAAAACCCTATCTATTATTGAACTTATTCAAAGTGGAGGTATAGCCGGTCAGGTTATTATCATGCTGCTTTTCGTTCTTCTGATGGTAGCGACCTATATTTACTTTGAACGGCTTTTTGCTATAAAGGCAGCCTCAAAAGTCGACCCCAATTTTATGAATCAAATCAAAGACAATGTTTCAAACGGTAAGGTTGAGGCCGCGAAAATATTATGTGCACAGCAGAATTCTCCTGTTTCCAGACTGATTGATAAAGGGATTTCAAGAATTGGAAGACCACTGGAAGATATCAATATCGCTATAGAAAATGCCGGTAGACTCGAGGTATACGGACTTGAAAAAAACGTTAGTATTCTTGCCACTATTTCAGGAGCAGCACCGATGATAGGATTTCTTGGAACGGTTATTGGAATGATTTTATCCATATTTGAGATCGCTAATGCAGGTGGTCAAATCGATATAAAACTTTTAGCAGATGGTTTATATACCGCCATGACAACAACTGTAGGAGGATTAATAGTGGGAATTATAACTTATATAGCATACAACCACCTTGTGGTTCGAACCAATAAGGTAATTCATAAAATGGAAGCCAATTCAGTTGAGTTCTTAGACCACCTTAACGAACCGGTATAAGACATGAATATAAAAGGAAGAAATAAAGTTACACCAGAATTTAGTATGTCGTCAATGACCGACATCGTGTTTTTATTGCTCATTTTCTTTATGTTGGCATCAACACTAGTAACTACAAATGCTATCGATATTATATTGCCGAAGGCAAGTGGAAAGACCGAAAATAAAAAATCGATCGCTGTCAGTATCAAGAAAGATTTGAGCTATTATATCGATCAAAAACGCGTTGGTGAAAGCATACTTGAAAGTGAATTAGTCGCCCTCTTATCCAAGGAGGCCAAACCAACTATTGTTTTGCGAGCTGAGAAATCGGTTCCGGTTGACAATGTGGTTAAGGTCATGGATATTGCGAATAGAAATAGATTTAAAGTAATCTTGGCTGTCAAGCCAAACTAAACCATGCTTAAATACTTCAAAACAAAACATGAGAAAGATTCAGCCCGGTTAACTATGCTTATCGGAGTATTGATTCTTTTGCTCATTTTTATTGTTGGACCAACCTATATGGATCCGCCTGAAGAATACGGCATTGCTGTAAATTTTGGAACCACCGATTTTGGAAGCGGACGCATTCAACCGAAAGAACCTATCAAATCAGAACCGGTAAATATCAATGAACAGCCCAAAGTTCAGGAATCTCAACCCGAACCTGCAAAACCAGAAACAACCAAAGAAGAGGTTCTAACCGAAGATAATGCGGAAAGCATTGCCATGAAAAAGCAGAAGGAAGCAGAGGCTAAAAAGAAAGCTGAAGCAGAAGCGAAAGCCAAAGCGGAAGCAGATCGCATAGAACGTGAAAGACAGGAACGCGAAGCCAAAAAGCAAAATCTTGATGATCTCATTGGCGGTATTGGTAAATCTGACGGTAAGGAAACCGGGAATGAAGGTGATGATGACAAAGCCGGTGATAAAGGACAAATTGATGGTGATCCCTATGCGCCATCATATTTTGGGCAACCCGGATCGGGTAGTGGTGGTGTCGGTTACGGACTTACCGGTCGGGGAAAACCAACCCGGTCTAAATTTGTTCCCGAATGCGATGAAGAAGGACGGGTCGTTGTTGAGATTCAGGTTGATCGGAGCGGTAAGGTTATTAGCGCAGTAGCCGGAAAAAAAGGAACTACAGGTGCATATTGTCTTTATGAAGCTGCAAAAAAGACGGCACTTTCTTATAAATGGCCTCCAGAACAGAAGGCTCCAGCCAGGCAAGTCGGTTTCGTAGTTGTTAATTTCAGCGTGAACTAAAAATATGAATTACAAGGATACTGTTGATTGGATGTTTCACCAATTGCCCATGTATCAAAATGAAGGAAAACGAGCCTATAAAAGTGACCTTCATAATATCATTGCTCTTTCCGATTATCTTAATAATCCCGAAAAGAAATTTAAAACGGTACATGTTGCTGGAACCAACGGAAAAGGCTCTACCAGCCATATGCTTGCTTCTGTATTACAAGAGGCCGGGTTTAAGGTAGGCCTTTACACATCACCTCATCTTATTGACTTTCGGGAGCGAATAAAAATAAATGGCCGTTGCATTAATAAACAGTTTGTCATTGGATTTATAAAATCAAATCGTTCATTCTTTGAAAGCAATCGATTATCATTTTTTGAAATGACCGTTGGAATGGCCTTTGATTATTTTGCCAAAAAAAAGGTTGACTTTGCTGTTGTTGAAGTGGGTCTTGGAGGCCGTTTAGATTCTACTAATATAATCCGACCAGAATTAAGCATTATCACAAACATCGGATTTGATCATATGGAATTTCTGGGGAATTCTCTAAAGGAAATTGCATCAGAAAAGGCAGGTATTATTAAAACGAACACCCCGATTGTGATCGGTGAAACTCAAGCTGAAGTTAAGGATGTTTTTATCGATAAGGCAAGACGAGAACATGCTCCGATCACCTTCGCTGACCAACAGAAACTGATAAAGACCTATTCTATTGATTTAAAAGGAGATTATCAAATCAGGAATTTAAAAACAACGGTTTCGGCCATTCAAGCACTCCGAAATAAAGGATATGTCATCACGGAAGGAGCGATCAGGGATGGCTTAAATAAAATTGTTCAGAATACATCTCTATTCGGACGCTGGCAAATCCTTCGAAAGAATCCTAAGATCATTCTAGACACCGCTCATAACCGTGAAGGCCTGGAACTTGTTATGCGGCAATTAAAAAAAGAATCCTTCGAAGATTTGCACCTGGTGCTTGGGAGCGTCAAGGAAAAAAACCTTAAAAGCATCATTGATCTTTTCCCTAAAAAAGCAAACTATTATTTCTGTAAAGCTAATGTGGTACGTAGCAGAAATGCCGAAGAAATGGCAACCTTTTTTAACCGTTTCGGATTAAAAGGTAAAGCTTATTCTTCGGTGGTATCAGCATTAGAAAATGCGATTCAGAATGCGAATGAAAAGGACGTGATTTTCGTTGGTGGCAGTACGTTTGTTGTGGCTGAAGCCCTTCGGAATTTTGAATGAAATAGTTTGGTAGAATGAAATTCTAACTTATATTTGCAATCCGATTACAGGGGCGCGTAGCTCAGTTGGTTCAGAGCACTTGGTTTACACCCAAGGGGTCAGGGGTTCGAATCCCTTCGCGCCCACTTCAATAACAATTCCAATTTGATTTTTCAGATTGGAATTTTTTCTTTTTATGTATTTTCCAGTTTACAGGAGGTAATTCAAAAAAATTGCAACGTAAATTTAGCTAGTGTGGTACTATAGTTACATGGATAAATTTAATCAGAATTACCTAATCATTTTAAGAAAATCCTACTTCTTAAATTTGTATTTTTGAAGGCATTGAAAGGGTCATTAACTCAGTTGGTTTAGAGTGTTACCTTGACAGGGTAGAAGTCACTGGTTCGAATCCAGTATGACCCACAAATTAAATTATTGGAGTACAGCATTGAATAGCCATAAAAACGCCTGAAATTTTTATAATTTTTAAGCCTTATTTTCTACGTTTATCCCAGTATAAATATATAAAGAAAACTACTATACAGAATAAAGAGCCGTATAGCATCCCAGTTTTTAAGCTCTCTGTATTTTTACCTACAATTGCTATGAAAATTGTTAGTGGTAAAATTCCAATAATAGTCGCACCTATAAACTTCCAGTAAGTCATTTTTAGAATTCCACCAACAAAACTAATAGCATCATTAGAAAGAAAGGGATTAAGTCTGGTAATGATTACAGCCCAAAAACCGTAGTCTTTTATAAAGGATTCTATTTTAGTTTCAGCTTTTTGTCCTAAAAGTTTTAATACTAAAGATTGACCAAAAGTACGTCCAATAAAATAACCTACTGTAGAGGCGGCATAAACTGATAAAATAATAATTAAACTCCCCCAATAAGGGCCGTATGCCAAAATAGAAACAACCATTAATAATATAGTAGGCACAATTAATAAGAACATCTGAATAATCATGGCAAGAACTAAAATAATAGGTCCTAACCAACCAAATCCATCAATCCAATGTTTAATTTGCGCTTCATCATTGCTGGTTAATACATCCCAGGAATTATCGAAAAACAACCTAACATCATTAAAAATAAAATACGATGCCACAATACCAACAAATAATAGGCCAGAGAGGTAAAATGGAAATCTGCTTTTAGATATTTTGGAGTCCTTATTTGTCATTCGACTTAACGAAGTAGTGTTAGTTTTTAATCTAATGAATTCATTGTTGTTTAAAGCAAGGTCAGAATTCTTTCTAATGCCATACCACGAGAACCCTTTATTAAAATTGTTGCGTTATTAAATTGAAAAGATTGAAATTGAGCTTTTAAATCATCGAATTTCGAAAATTTCAAAGTAGAATTACTTGCTTTGGTATTATAAAAATTTTCTCCTATTACGATAATATTTTTGTCAAAGTTGGTCTCAGCATAGCTTAGTATAGCCTGATGTTCTTTAACGGCTTCATCTCCAAGCTCGAACATATCTCCTAGAAATAAATACTTATTTACTGCCTCTAATTGCTTCAGATTTTCAATCGCCGCAATCATGCTTGTTGGATTGGCGTTATAAGCATCAAGAATAATCGTATTTGAATTTTTTTTAATTATTTCGGATCGATTATTATCTGGACGATAAGCCTCAATGGCATTTTTAATGTGTTCTGTAGCTACTTTAAATTGCTTCCCGACAGTAACAGCAATAGCGATATTATTGAAATTATAACTTCCAATAAGTTGACTGGTTATAGTTTTGCCGTCATATTGTAATGATACAAAGGGATTTGCATTATTGAGTTTTATTACGCAATCACTCTCTGCTTTACTCCCAAAAGTAATACAGCTCGTATAGTTACCGACCTGTTTAACTTGTAACGGATCGTTTGTATTTAAAAATACCGTCTTATTATTTTCCTTTAAATAATCATACAGCTCAGACTTTCCTTTTATAACACCTTCTATGCCGCCAAAGCCTTCTAAGTGCGCTTTGCCAAAATTTGTAATTAAGCCATAGTCCGGTTGGGTAATGTTGGTTAGAAATTCAATTTCTTTCTGGTGATTAGCACCCATTTCTACAATGCCAAAATCTAAGGATTCGTCAAATTTTAGTAACGTTAATGGCACACCTATATGGTTGTTTAAATTACCTGTCGTTGCCTTTACCTTATAGGTTGTAGATAAAACAGCATGAATTAATTCTTTAGTAGTGGTTTTTCCATTACTACCTGTTAATGCAATGATAGGAATAGCAATAGCGGTTCTATGATAAGCCGCAAGGTTTTGAAGTGTTGTAAGAACATCATTAACCAGGATGGTCCTTTTATCTACAACAGCCTGTGCATCGTCTATTATACAATATTTAGCGCCTGCTTTTAACGCTTGGGAAGCAAATTTATTTCCATCAAAATTATCACCTCTTAGAGCAAAATACATGCAGTCTTTAGTGAGTTTTCTCGTATCAGTGGATACGGTAGAGCATTCTTTAAATATGTTATATAATACTTCAATCTTCATAGGCTTAAAAATAAAAAAGTCCTGATAAACATATCAGGACTTTTTTAATAATTATTTATGTTTTACTAATTACGTTTTTTAGCATTTTTCATAGATTTAGAACCTACTCTTGATACTGCACATCTAAAACCAATATAGTCAGTTGCCATATCTTGTGGGAAATAACGTCGCTGTGCTGGGTCAATCCAATATGCTCTATCTCTCCAAGAACCACCTTTATAAACGCGTACTTCATCATTAATAAGTGAAGTTCTGTTATTAGATTTGTCATATTCTCGGACCATCTTTCCACTAGACGAGTCTAATCTAACTGAATGCTTAGGCGAATTATACATTTTACCTGTGTCTTTATTTAATTGCTCCTCAGACTCATCAAATGATTCTCTGTAACGTCGAGAAGATCTTTTGTCACCATCTCTGAAATTACGGTTATCACTCTTGCTAAATTGAGTTCTTAAATAAGTTTCCTCGTCATCAACTGCTATTTTAGCAATTTCACCTGGTAGATCTCTCGCTACGATTTTACCGTTGCTTAAAGTATCATAAACAATCTCATCTACAGTAACGATTTTTACGGTACCATCATCATTAATTGCATTTTTGGTATAGACATTACCTCTATAGTAGTTAAAATCATTAAACTCATCATCTACAATAGGTCTATAGACATCTGCAACCCATTCAGCTACATTTCCTGCCATATCATATAAACCAAAATCATTAGGAGCATAAGATCTTACTTCGGCTGTAATATCGGCACCATCATCAGACCAGCCTGCAATCCCTCCATAATCACCTTTACCTTGTTTAAAATTGGCCATTTGGTCGCCACGATTTACACGTTTGCCAGATCTTGTGTATTGGCCATCCCAAGGGTATTTCTTTCTACCTCTATATACATTGTATTCTCTAAGCTCACTTAAGCCTAATGCTGCATATTCCCATTCTGCCTCAGTAGGTAGTCTGTATTTTACAGGTATTAGACCAGTTTCTCTACTAGCATATATATTAATTGGGTTACCATCTGCATCTGTTTGAGGTCTACGCCTTCCACCTTCTAAAACTTCAGCATTACCGCCATAAGTTTGAGAAGGTGCATTAATATAAGTATCTGTACTAAAAGTACTTTCCGCATTTACATCGGTATATTGTGCATCTCTTTTAATATAACCAGCTTCCTGTAATGACATTTCGGCCACACGGTCTGTTCGCCAATTGGCATATTCTACAGCCTGTATCCAACTTACTCCAACAACAGGGTAATTTGCATATCCTGGGTGACGTAAATAATTTTCAGTCATCATTTCATTGTAACCTAAACGATTTCTCCATACCAATGTGTCAGGAAGTGCTCCTTTATATATTAGTGCATAATTAGGATCATCTGGCGGGTACACCGTCTTTAAATAATCTAAGTAAATAAGGTAATTTAAATTGGTTACCTCACTTTCATCCATATAAAAAGATTGAATGTGTTGCTGATTTGGGGTGTTGTTCCAATCGTGCATTGGATCATCCTGTACTTTTCCCATAGTAAAGGTGCCTCCTTCTACAAAAGCAGTTCCAGGAGGAGTTTCTTGTTCTTTAAATTTTGTGTTGTACTGAAAACCACCTTTTTTGTCGTTAATTTTCCAACCTGTAGCACTATCTACGTTTCCAGAATTGGAAGAACGTTTACAGCTAACTATGGTAGCGCAAAGCGTTAATGCTATTAAAAATTTTAGGTTTGAGACATTTTTCATATCCATACGTTTAAGTAAGCTCGTTTAATTTTAGACTCGCAATATAACAATTAAAGGTAAACTGACAACTTTTTTTTGCATCAAAATGCAAAAAAATGTGCATTTCATCCTATTTTTTTTACATGACAACGGATTTTTGGCCTGTTTTTCGCTTAATTTTGCTCTTTAATAACGAGAGCAAAAATAAATTATTGTTGTATTTTTGAAATAAAAATTGTGAAGTTATAATAACGTGTTTTTGCATACGTTATTGTTCTTGTAAACGAAATTATGTGAATGTCCTTTTAGAGGGATATTAACTTAGTAATGAATTAATGAAAAATTATTATATCTACCTTATACTTATTACCTCCTGTTTTAGTTTTGGACAACAAAAGCAATATAGTATAGCGTGGGATGGTTATAGAATTCTTGAGACCTCTGTTGATAAAATTGAATTACCCGCATTTGACTCTAATCATTATAGTTATACCGAAGAAAAGGGATTAACATACTTTGTACAATGGGATGCAAATAGTACAATTAATGCTAATTCTGCACGTATTACCAATGTGGCTTATAAGCGTATTTCGAAATCTGAATTAAAAGACCTAAGTGAAAACTTAATACCAGCTCAAATAGAGTTTAAGCTCTCTAATGTAAGTGCAAGAGGAAAAAAATCTGTATACCTTGAGATTTCACCAATAATAAATGATAAAGGAATTTTTAAGAAAATAGACTCCTTTACCATTAACTATAATGCAGATCGGACTAATACTATATCAACTAATGCTAAAACTAACGTTATTACTAATTCAGTTTTAAGTAGTGGTGAATGGTATCGATTTTACATAGATAGATCTGGAATATTTCAATTGACAAAAGGGTTTCTTGGTAGTTTAGGTATTAATACCAACTCTGTAGATCCAAGAACTATAAAGATATATGGTAATGGAGGGAGAATGCTTCCGTTGTTAAATAGTGCTAACTATCCAATTGATGTTAAAGAGAATGCTATAAAGTTTGTAGGAGAGGAAGATGGTAGTTTTGACAATGGCGATTACATATTATTTTATGGCGAAGGTCCTAAAACATATAGTCAGGAGAGTGATACCAATATTAATCTTTATACGGATAAAACTTATTATTATGTAAATGTAAGTTCTGGCAATGGAAGACGTATAAATAGCATGCCTTCAATAAATGCGCCTTCAGATATACAAATTAATACCTTTAACGATTATCAATTTTATGAGGTAGATGAGGTTAATTTGGCAAAATTAGGGCGAAGATGGTATGGCGAAGATTTTGATATAGATAATCAGCGAACGTACGATTTTGAGTTTCCGAATCTCGTTACACAAGAACCCGTAGATTTTAGAGTTAGAGTTGGTTCTGTTTCAGAAACACCTACTAATATGAGTGTATCTATAAACGGAAACCAAGTTTCGACATTAAACTTCCCTCAAGTAGATTTTGGTTCGCTCTTAGCAAGTGAGGCTAGTTATAATGGCGAAATAAGTTTAAATTCAAGCAATGTTACAGTTACTTTAGACTATAATAATAATGGTAACCCATCCTCAAATGCATTCATAGATCTTATCACGTTCGAAGTTACAAGACAACTTATTTTTGAAGGTGATCAACTTACGTTTAAAAATAATCAGGTAGGCACTACTGCAGGTGTTGCAGAATACACTTTGTCTAACGCAAATACAGTAAGTGAGATCTGGGACATCACTGATAGATTCAACGTTTCTTCGGTCTCCAATTCTGAAAGTGAGAGTAATTTTTCTTTTAAAGCACCTTCGGGTGAAGTAAGGACTTATGTAGCTTTTGGACTTTCTGATGTATTTCAGCCAAAGAAAGATGCTATAACTACCGTAGCGAATCAAAATTTAAAAGGTACTATTTTTCAAAATTCTCTGGGAGAATTTCAAGATGTAGATTACATTATTATAACACCAGCTAGCCTTTTATCTCAAGCAGAGCGATTGGCACAGATAAATAGAAATGAATATAATTTAAATGTAAAGGCCGTTACTCTAAACGATATTTATAATGAATTTAGTACTGGTAGTCAGGATATTGCGGCCATAAGGAATTTTGTTAAATACGTCTATGATAATGCTAGTACGCCGGCAAATAGGTTGAAATATCTGTGCTTATTTGGGGACGCTTCTTATGATTATAAAGACCGAATAAGAAACAATACCAATATAGTGCCTTCCTGGTATTCAATAAATAGTTTTAGTCTTACAAACTCTTTTGTTTCTGACGATTTTTACGGAATGCTTGATGACAACGAAGGAGCAATGAGCGTTAATATTGATAGGCTTGATGTTGCCGTTGGCAGAATCTTAGCAGAAGATTTGAAACGCGCCAGAGAAATGGTAGATAAGATAGAAGCCTATTATCAAAAAGAGGCCTATGGGAGCTGGAGAAATAATATTCTTCTAATTTCCGATGATGTCGATGTGCCATTTGAGAAAGTATTACAGAATACGACTGACGGTTTAGGAACGACACTTGAGGCAGAAAAGCCTTTTTTTAATGTAGTTAAAATTCACTCTGATGCCTTTCAGCAAGAAGCTTCGGCTGCAGGTAATCGATACCCACAAGTTAATACTGCAATTAAGGATGCTATAGAAGTAGGTGCTTCGGTAGTAAATTATTTTGGACACGGAGGGGAGGATGGTCTGGCGAAAGAACGAATTTTTGATAAAATCGACGCTCAAGAAGTCAATAATATATGTAAGTTTAATTTGTTCGTTACAGTTACCTGTGAGTATACAAAATTCGATGACCCACATAGAGATACTGCTGGTGAATTTACCTTCTGGAACAAAAATGGAGGAGCAATAGCTTTAATTACTACTACAAGGCAGATCTTCGTGACTACAGGTGTTGCTTATAATGAAACCTTAGATGATTATTTATTTGCTTTTGGGTCTAACAATTACCCAACTATTGGTGAAGCGCTTCGACTAACTAAAACAGATAACAGTGTGGCTGGCTCTGCACAGAAACGACTTGTTTTTCTAATTGGAGATCCAGCTATGAAACTTGCTTTTCCAAAGCCAGAAATAAAATTAACTCGAGTAAATGATGTGCCAATTACCCAGCCTATAGATACACTAAAAGCTTTAAGATATACTAAGTTATCTGGAGAAGTAACAGATGTTAATGGCAATGTCTTAACCAATTATAATGGAATATTAACTGCAACTATATTTGATAAGGAAATTGAAAGACAAACTTTAGCAAATGATGGTACCACAGAAGGAGGGCAAGAGATTATTTTAAATTTCACAACACTAGGAGAAGTTTTGTTTAAAGGCCAAGCAACTGTAGAAAACGGACTTTTTGAATTCGATTTTATCGTACCGAGAGACATAGGGATTCCTGTAGGTAATGGTAAAGTAAGTTTCTATGCACAGACAGACAACCCACTTGAGGACCAGGCAGGGTCTAATTTCGACATACAAATTGGCGGCATTAATGAAAATGCACCTGAAGATAATATTGGTCCAGTCATTAATTTATTTATGAATGATGAAAACTTTGTGACTGGCGGTATTACTAATGAATCTCCAAACCTGTTGGCAAAATTACAAGACGATAATGGAATTAACACGGCGAGTGGTATAGGACATGACATAACAGCAATTATAGATGGAGATGAAACCAATCCAATTGTGTTAAATGATTATTATCAGGCCAATGTAGATGACTATACCAATGGCGTTGTATCCTATCCTTTTAGGGATCTAGAACCTGGTTTGCACACTTTAACATTAAAAGCCTGGGATGTTTATAACAACTCCTCGACTGCAGAAATACAATTTACAGTTTTTGATAAAGACGAACAATTAGTCATTGATAATGTATTGAACTACCCAAATCCGTTTGTTAATTATACTGAATTTTGGTTTAACCATAATAGCACGGCACCCCTAGATATTTCTGTTCAAATCTTCACAGTTTCAGGCAAATTGGTGCGCACCTTAAATGGACAAACTTCTGGCGGTAATAAAGCTGCAAGTAATCTATCTAAAGATATTATTTGGGATGGCAGGGACGACTTTGGTGATAAAATAGGAAAAGGCGTCTATGTCTATAAGCTAAAGGTACGCTCAAGTCTATTAAACAAACAAGTCGAAAAAATCGAAAAACTTGTCATACTATAATAATAAATTATATTTGTTAACCGTTTAGCCTAGTAACTATATTACTATGAACTTAATCAAATACATGAAAAATTATATAATTACCCTAATCGCTTTTTCTACTTTAGGATTTACATTTGCTCAAAATACTGTTCAGATAATACCTAATGATAACGATAGCAGAGTTATCACTACAGGTTTGCCATTTATGCTAATTGCTCCTGATTCTAGATCAGCTGGTATGGGCGATATCGGAGTTGCGACATCTGTAGACGGTTTTTCACAACATTGGAATCCTGCAAAATATGCCTTTTCTGAAGCTAAATCGGGAATTGGTGTTAGTTTTACACCATACCTTACACGCTTAGTAAATGACATTTCTTTAGGTTATGCAACTTATTATAACAGGCTTAACCAGTATAGTGCCGTATCTGCAAGTTTAAAATATTTTACTTTGGGAGAGATCGTATTAACCCAAGATGCTAATGACCCTGGTGTGGCGGTAAAACCAAATGAATTTGCTGTAGATGTAGCTTATACGTTGCGTTTGGCAGACCAGTTTTCAATGGCTGTAGGTTTACGTTATTTGAGGTCTGCATTAAGAATTCCTGGAATTGGGAACAATGCACCAGTAAATCCGGCAAGTACATTTGGTGCAGATATAACAGGTTATTATCAAGGAGAAGAAGAAGCTTATAACGATTTTAATGGTCGCTGGAGAATGGGATTTGCAATTCAGAATCTTGGACCAAAATTTAAGTACGATGATGGTGGTGATGATACGTTTCAACCTACTAATTTAAGATTAGGTGCTGGATTTGATTTTATTTTTGATGAATACAGTAAACTAGGTGTCTCTGCCGAGGTTTCAAAATATCTTGTTCCAACACCTCCAATTTATGGAGACCGAGTTGTGTTTACTGATACAGATGGAGATGGCATTTTTAATGAAGATAATGGAGATTTCCAAACACCAGAACAAGAAGCAGAATCTTCTGGTGATCCAAACAACTCAAGTGATGATATTATTATTGCCGGACAGGACAATAATGTAAGCTTTATTAATGGTGTTTTCCAATCATTCGGAGATGCACCGGGTGGTTTTAGTGAAGAGCTAAGAGAGTTTACCTGGGCTTTAGGAGCAGAATATCTATATCAAGATTCGTTTGCCTTAAGAGCAGGATATTTTAATGAGGCCGACGATAAAGGTGCTAGAAAATTCTTTGCTTTAGGTGCAGGATTTAAATACACGACTATTAACATTGATTTATCGTATTTGTTCTCAGCATCTAAAATTCAAAGCCCATTAGAGAATACATTAAGGTTCTCACTTACATTTAATTTTGGTGATGGTGAGTATGATGAGTATTAGAATATTATATAAATAAGTTATATTAAAACTATTGTTCTCAAAGGCAATAGTTTTTTTGTCTAAAATAGAATTAACCGCATGAATGAAATTACAATAGGGACTACGCTTCAGGTATACGATAGTATTGAGGAGCTTTCTACAGATATTAAGGACCTTATGAATAAGGCTATTGAGGCTCGAGAAAATGCCTATGCACCCTATTCAAAATTCAACGTTGGCGCAGCGTTACAGCTAGATAATAATGAGGTTATAATAGGTAGTAACCAGGAAAATGCGTCATACCCTTCAGGTTTATGTGCAGAGCGGACAGCCATTTATTATTCTGGGGCCAAATATCCAAAGGCTAAAATATTGAAAATGGCGATTTCGGCTTCATCTCAAAATCAGGTTACGGATAAGCCAATTCCACCTTGTGGCTCATGTAGACAAGCTATTGCTGAGTACGAAATTAAACAAAAACAACCCATCGAAATTTACTTTATGGGAGCCAAAGGTAAAGTGGTTAAATCTGAATCCCTGGCCAACCTTTTACCACTACTTTTTGATAATTCAGTATTATAGCATTTTCGTTGTAAGATAATCAGTAATCCTTAATTTTTTTACGAATTACAGTTTCTTCATTATTTTGTAATGTGTTATTTTTGTTATTCGGATTAATAGAACTAATCAAAGAATGCAAAAAGTAACAAAAGAAGTTTACCTTAAGTGGTATGAGGATATGCTGTTTTGGCGTAAATTTGAAGACAAATTAGCAGCAGTTTATATTCAACAAAAAGTTAGAGGATTTCTACACCTCTATAATGGGCAGGAAGCAGTTTTAGCTGGCGCATTACATGCAATGGATTTAACGAAAGACAAAATGATTACGGCATATCGTAATCATGTACAACCTATTGGTATGGGAGTCGATCCAAAACGTGTCATGGCAGAGCTATATGGTAAAGCTACTGGTACCTCTCAAGGACTTGGAGGTTCAATGCACATATTCTCAAAAGAGCATCGTTTTTATGGTGGTCATGGAATTGTCGGTGGACAAATACCTTTGGGAGCTGGTATTGCATTTGGGGATAAGTATCACGATAGTGATGCGGTAACATTGTGTTGCTTTGGTGATGGTGCGGCTCGTCAAGGTTCACTTCACGAAACGTTTAACTTAGCAATGTTATGGAATTTACCCGTAGTTTTTGTTTGTGAAAACAACGGTTATGCCATGGGTACATCTGTTGAGCGTACAGCAAACCATTCTGAAATATGGAAATTAGGTTTGGGGTACGAAATGCCATGTGGACCAGTAGATGGTATGAACCCGGTAAAAGTTGCCGAGGCCTTTGACGAGGCTATTCAGCGTGCTCGAAAAGGAGGTGGTCCAACTTTCTTAGAATTAAAAACCTACCGATACAGAGGGCACTCTATGTCTGATGCACAACATTACAGAACTAAAGATGAGGTTGCAGAATATAAAAAGATTGATCCTATTACACAGGTAAAGGATGTAATTCTCGATAAAAAATATGCAACTGAAGCCGACTTAAAAGCTATTGATAAACGCGTTAAAGCGAAAGTTTCGGAATGTGAAAAATTTGCAGATGAATCGCCTTATCCAGAAAAAAGCGTCATGTACGATGTGGTTTACGAGCAAAACGATTATCCATTTATAGACCATAAAATTAAGTAAGCTATGGCAGAAGTAATTAATATGCCACGTTTGAGCGATACCATGGAAGAAGGTACCGTTGCATCTTGGTTAAAAAAAGTTGGTGATAAAATTGAAGAAGGAGATATTCTAGCCGAAATTGAAACAGACAAAGCAACAATGGAGTTCGAATCTTTCCACGAAGGTACGCTTTTGCATATCGGTATTGAGGAAGGTGAAACGACCAAAGTAGACGAGTTGTTGGCAATAATAGGAGAAGAAGGAGAAGATATATCGGATTTACTTAATGGAGCATCAGCAGATTCCACATCGGATGAGCAGAACGACTCTGCAGAAGATTCTAATACAGAGACAGCCAACCAGAAGCATGAATCATCGGATGAAAGTAGTGTTACGGAATCTGCAGATAATGAGGCGCTTCCGGAAGGTGTGACTGTTGTAACAATGCCTAGGTTAAGTGATACCATGGAAGAAGGTACGGTTGCTGCCTGGTTGAAAAAAGTAGGAGATGAGGTAGAAGAAGGAGACATCTTAGCTGAAATCGAAACCGATAAGGCCACTATGGAATTCGAATCCTTTCAATCCGGAAATTTATTGCATATAGGATTAGAAGAGGGCGATACGGCAAAAGTTGATGCGCTTTTAGCAATCATTGGACCTAAAGGAACTGATGTAACAAGTATTGCTAAAAATTTTAAAATAGATAGCGAAGAACCTAAGCAATCAGAACAACCTGAAGCTAAGAAAGAAGAAGCTAAAAAAGAGGCACCTAAAAAGGAACCCGTAGCACCTCAAGCAAGTAAGGTTCAGGAATCAAAACCTTCAGCTAATGTATCTGCAAACGAACGCGTTTTTGTTTCTCCTTTAGCTAAAAAAATGGCAGAGGAAAAGGGAATAAATTTGTCTCAAGTTAACGGTACAGGCGATAACGGTCGTATTGTTAAAAAGGATATTGAAAACTTTACTCCAAATCAGCAATCTGCTTCCGCCGCTAAATTTATACCGTCAGGTCAGGAAGATTTTGATGAAGTGCCTAACTCAAATATGCGTAAAGCTATTGCCAAGAATTTAGCGAAATCTAAGTTTACTGCACCTCATTATTACTTAAATGTGGAGTTTGATATGGAGAATGCAATGGCTTTTAGAGCACAATATAATTCACTTCCAGATACTAAGATTTCGTATAATGATATGATAGTGAAGGCATGTGCATTGGCTTTACGTCAGCACCCACAGGTGAACTCACAGTGGTTTGATGATAGAATGCAATTAAACAATCACGTGCATATTGGAGTCGCTGTTGCTGTTCCGGATGGTTTATTAGTGCCAGTAGTTAAATTTGCAAACGAGCAAAGCTTAACTCAAATCGGATCTGCTGTAAAAGAGTTTGCAGTTAAGGCTAGAAATAAAAAATTAGCCTTAGACGAAATGGAAGGAAGTACTTTTACCATTTCTAATTTAGGGATGTTTGGGATCGAAAGTTTTACATCGATTATAAATCAACCTAATTCTGCTATATTATCGGTTGGGTCTATTGTTTCCAAACCTGTAATTAAAGATGGAGTTGTGGTTCCTGGAAATACTATGAAGCTTACGTTAGCCTGCGATCATAGAACTGTAGATGGCGCCACGGGAGCTCAATTTCTTCAAACGCTTAAAGGTTATATAGAAAATCCGGTGACAATGCTGGTTTAATTTACAATTAAATAAATTATAAATTAAAAAACCTATTTCTAGTTTTAGAAATAGGTTTTTTATCTTTAAGCCTAAATTATATAGCTATGAGACAAACCCTTTTAATACTATTCGTTATCATTTTTTATGCGTGTAACACTAGTCAAAAAATTGTAGAACCTAAAACTACAAATCAGGAGAATAATTCACAATTACCTGAGGAAGTCATCATTGCTCCAATTGTGTCAATCCCATATGTTAGTAAGGACGATGTGAAGAATAGTATGGAATACTTAGCATCTGATGAACTAGAGGGTAGAGCTACAGGTACCGAAGGCATAGAAAAAGCAGCCAGGTATATTGAAAACTTCATGCATAGTAATGGAATACAACCATATTTTGAAACTTACAGGGATAATTTTGAATTCGAAAATTCGAGAGCAGCAAAATCCGGTGAGGATGCTCCATTAGTTAAAGGATTTAATATTGTTGGCCTTATTGAAGGAGTAGATCCATTATTAAAAAAAGAGTATATTATTCTGGGTGGTCATTACGATCATATAGGCTTTGGGAAGGAGGTTAATGGAGATTCTATCGCCAATGGTGCCAATGATGATGCTTCTGGTACGATTGCTGCAATGGAAATCGGTAAATATTTTGCAAAATCCAAAACTAATAAACGTAGTATATTGATCACCTTATTCTCTGCTGAAGAAATGGGATTAAGAGGATCTCGTCATCTTGCAAAGCGCCTAAGTAATGTTGGAATTGATGCGTATACAATGATTAATTTTGAGATGATAGGCGTGCCAAGAGCTGCCGATAAAACGGTGGCATATATGAGTGGTTATGAGCGCTCAAATTTTGCAGAGACTTTAAACAAATATGCCAAAGAGGATATTATTGGATTTTTTGATCAAGCTAAAGCTATGAATTTATTTATGCGTTCAGATAATTTTCCGTTTTATAATGCTCTAAAAATTCCCGCTCATGCGATATCAACATTCGATTTTTCTAACTTCGACTATTATCATCACGTGGATGATGAAGCAGATAAGATGAATTATGATCATATGGCAAATTTTATCAATAAAATGATCCCTGCCTTAGAGGGAATGATGAATGCTCCAAATAAAGAAGTTATTTTAAAAAATGAGTAAAAATGTTATAATAACAGGAACAAGTCGAGGTATAGGATTTGAACTCGTGCATTTATTCGCAAATCAAGGTCATAGAGTACTAGCCTTGTCGCGTAATGCAAAACCTGTATCTAATCTACAGTACGATAATATCGCTTCTTTTGCGTTTGATTTATGTAAAAAAGAGGACTATCGGAAGGTTGAAGAATTTATTCAAAACGAATGGGAACAAGTAGATATACTCATTAATAATGCGGGAATGTTGCTCAATAAGCCTTTTGCTGATACAAATTTTAAGGATTTTAGTAAGGTGTATGAGACAAACGTATTTGGTGTTTCAGAAATGACGCGAATAGTTTTACCTTTTATGAAGCATGATAGTCATGTAGTAACTATAAGTTCTATGGGTGGTATTCAGGGAAGTATGAAGTTTCCTGGTCTTGCAGCATATAGTTCTAGTAAAGCTGCTGTAATTACATTAACCGAATTACTTGCAGAAGAGTATAAGGAATCGGGGCCTCAATTTAATGTATTAGCATTAGGAGCTGTTCAAACAGAGATGTTGAAAGAGGCATTTCCAGATTATGAGGCACAAACAACAGCTGAGCAAATGGCAACCTATATTAAAGAATTTGCATTAACGGGTAACGCCTTGTATAACGGAAAGATTTTACAGGTTTCAAATTCAACGCCTTAAATGTTAAAGTTTCATTCAAAACGTCGTAGTCGATTTCTGGTATTATTAAGTTCTTCTTGTAAGGCATCAATTTTATTTAGAAGGTTTATAACGGTATCAATACCTTCAAAATTTAAATTTAGTTCCTGATTTAATCTAATTATTCTTTCGAGATTACTTATATGGTCGTAATGTATACAGTTTGTTTTTTCTATTGATACAATTTCAATAAGCCCATAGTCTTGAAGGTCATCAAAAAACGTCATCTCTAATTCATAATGGGTGCACAAGTCTGGCAGCGCGATATATTGCTTATTTATCATGATCTTGTAATTTTGCTAATTTTTCAAATAGTTCTTTTTCTTCGGTACTAAGTTTAGTTGGAAGAACAACATTATAAGTTATAAACAAGTCTCCAAACTTATTGTCTTCTTTATATTTAGGAAACCCTTTACCTTTTAACTTAACAGTAGTGTTGTTTTGAGTAAAAGGCTTTACTGATAATTTCACTTTTCCGTCCAGGGTTTTAATCGTTAAATCTCCACCTAACACAGCAGTGTAAAGACTAATATCTTGAGTAGTATATAGGTTATTACCATCACGTTTAAATGAGGTGTTATTATTAATTTTAAACTCAATATATAAGTCTCCATTGGGGCCGCCATTTAACCCTTTCCCTCCTTTTCCTTTTATTTTAATAGTCTGGCCATTAACAACACCTGCAGGAATCGTAAGTCTAATATTTTTACCATTTACAGTAAGAACTTGTTGTTGCGGTGTAAACACATCTGTTAAGTTAAGTTGAAGCTGTGCATTATAATCCTGACCTCTAAATTTGGCGTTACTTTTACCTCTACCTGTAAAGCCGCTGCCAAACATAGATTCGAAAAAATCAGAATACTGGGCACCATCACCAAACTGATCAAACCCTTCAAAGCTGGATGAACGACGATATTGCTGTTGTGCTTGTTGATTTTGTTTTGCGCTTTCATAAGCTTCTCCGTCTTTCCAGTGCTCGCCGTATTTGTCGTATTTTTTACGATTATCATCATTACTTAATACCTCATTGGCTTCATTTATCTGTTTAAATTTAATTTCGGCTTGTTTATCATTTGGATTTAGATCTGGGTGATATTTTCTTGCCATTTTACGATAGGCCTTCTTAATCTCAGATTTTGTAGCATCCTTTTTAAGTCCAAGAATTTTATAATAATCTATAAACGCCATAATGTAAATTTTTTGATAGGTTTAATTTATTAAAAAGTTGTTATAAAATAAAATGGAGAATTTATTTATTTACCAGTGGTTATTTTTTTTACGACCTAGTTTTTATTTCCATTATAAGAAGTGAAAAAAAAGTAAGACTTGTAAAATTTACTTTTATTTTTGCACCGATGCGAGCCGAATATTTAAAGTATATCCCAGAAAATGCTATTGCGCAAATACAGCACTTATTGGCAGTTGATAATTTAATAATTAAGGTAAAGCGCGAACGAAAAACGCGCCATGGTGATTATAGAAAATTTGCTAATGGCGCTCACCAAATTACGGTAAACTCAAATTTAAACCCATATAGATTTTTGATCACTCTCTTACATGAGGTCGCTCATTATAAAGCGTATAAAATTTATGGATTGCTTATAAAACCACATGGAAAGGAATGGAAGCAAACATTTCAGCATTTAATGTTGCCATTTCTAAGACCAGATATTTTTCCATTAGAACTTTTGCCAATTTTAGCAAAACACTTTAAAAATCCGAAGGCTTCCAGCGACACAGATACGCAACTCGCCTTAGCCTTAAAGCAATTTAACGAACCTAATAACAAAAGCTTTGTATTTGAATTATCTTTGGGTCAAAGTTTTAAGCTCTATAATGGTAGAGTTTTTAAAAAAGGAAATAAACTTAGAAAACGATACGAATGTGTTGAGATAAATACAGGAAAAATTTATCTTTTCAACCCTAATGCAGAAGTGGACGTTTTAGAATAGATACATGAATATGAAAAGTAAAAATAAAAACTATTATGCCATATTAATGGCAGGAGGGGTTGGCTCAAGATTTTGGCCAGTAAGTACCCAGGATTTTCCTAAGCAATTTCACGATATGCTTGGTACTGGAGAAACATTGATTCAAAAAACCTTTAATCGCCTGGCTAATCTAATCCCAGAAGAAAATATATTTATTCTAACAAACGAACGCTATAACGATTTGGTTTTTGAACAATTACCAAGCGTTACTGAGCGCCAGGTTGTTTTAGAGCCTGCAATGCGTAATACGGCGCCATGTATTTTGTACGCCTCCTTAAAGATTCAAAAAGAAAATGAGGCTGCAGTTATGATTGTTGCGCCAAGCGATCATTGGATCGAGGATGAAACAGCCTTTTCAGATAATGTTAAAACTGCGTTTGATTATTGCGAATCCAACGATGCCTTAATGACTTTAGGTATTAAACCGACTTTTCCTAATACGGGTTATGGTTATATAGAATATGATAAAGCTTCAACTACTGAAATAAAGTCAGTAAATCAATTCAGAGAAAAACCAAACTATGACACTGCAAAATCCTTCATTGATCAAGGTAATTTTCTGTGGAATGCAGGGATATTTATGTGGAGTGCAAAGACCGTTATCTCTGCTTTTAAAAATAATCAGCCTGAATTATTTAAATTGTTCGAAAACGGTTTTAGTGTTTATAACACGGAGTTTGAAGAAGACTTTATTAAAGAAAATTATCCAAAAGCAGATAACATATCTGTGGATTATGCTTTAATGGAGAAAAGCGAAAATGTTTTTGTTATACCTGCTACCTTCGACTGGAATGACTTAGGAACCTGGGGAAGTCTATACGATAAACTAGATAAAGATGACGCGGAAAATGCTATTGTAAATTCTAAAGTTTTAGCTGAAGACGCATCAGGAAATATGATTAGATCGCGAAAGGATAAAATTGTGGTTGTCGATGGCTTAAAAGATTATATCATTGTAGATAAGGATGAAGTTTTACTTATCTTTCCTAAATCTAAAGAACAGGGTATAAAACAAGTTCTTCAAAATGTAAAAGCCAATTTTGGAGAAGAATATGGTTAAATATGAGTGAAGAAAATAAATTTAATTTCTCTGAGGAAGAAGAAGATCGTATAACCAATGAGATGAACAAGGAGGCAGCGGTAGAAGAAAAAAAAGACGCTGTTAAGAAAGATGCACAAGGGTTATTTACAAGTATAAAACTTTTTTTAAGAGAGTTATTAGATTTTAGAGACGATACCGATAGGGATGCCACCGTTACTGCAATTAAAGCAGATATTCCTTTTAAGGGCGCTACTGCATGGATATTAGTATGTTCTATTTTTGTGGCCTCTGTGGGTTTAAATGCCAATTCTACCGCAGTAGTAATTGGGGCCATGTTAATTTCTCCTTTAATGGGTCCAATTCTTGGAGTGGGAATGTCTATAGCATTAAATGACATAGATACACTTAGGAAGTCTTTAATAAACTTAGCAACCATGATTATTCTAAGTTTACTAACGGCTTTTTTATTTTTCTGGCTATTTCCTTTAAGTGAAGATAATTCCGAATTGCTGGGTAGAACCCGACCAGATATAAGAGATGTATTAATAGCATTTTTTGGCGGATTAGCATTAATTATTGCACGTACTAAAAAGGGGACGATTGCCTCTGTTATTTTTGGAGTAGCAATCGCGACCGCATTAATGCCGCCATTATGTACAGCAGGTTATGGACTCGCGAAAGGGAATTGGGAATACTTTGGTGGTGCGATGTACTTATTTAGCATAAACACCATTTTTATTGCCCTTGCAACCTTTATAGTGCTTAGGGTTCTACGGTTTCCGATGCTTAAATATGCAAATTCGGCCAAACGGAAACGAATTTCACAATTTGCGACTATTCTTGCAATTGTCGTTATGATACCAGCATTTTGGACCTTTCTAAGAGTTTTACAGGAGAGTAAATATGAGAGAGATTATAAAAATTTTGTTGAAAATGAAATTGATACTAATCCAAACCTTTGGTTACAGCGAAAAAATTTAGACCCAGATAATAAAAAAATTAGTCTTTACTTCAACGGAGATGTTAGTGATGAAATGATTTCAGATCTACAGAATGAAAAAAAAGACTATGAAAACTTGGTAGACTTCGAGTTAGTTATAAATGCTAATAAAACCAGAAGCGCTGATCGTTTAATTCAGTCATTGGATAGAGCCTATATAGATTTAGATCAAAAAGACAATATTATTTCAGGCTTGCAAAAACAAATAGAAGAATTAGAGCAAAATATTACAAATTTAAATCAGGTAATTGAAGCTAATAGCTCGAATGACAATATAGTGTCATTTAGTAGTCTTTCTAAAGATGCCAAAGTTAGATTTAATGATCTGGAGTTTTTTGGATATGCAAAAATGCTTGAGTCGAGAGACTTCATTAATATAGATACAGTAACGGTAGCAAATGTTAGGTGGAAAGTATCTGTAAGTGATAGCGTAGTTTTAGTTAGAGAAAGAGCGCTTCAGAAATGGCTTAAACAAGAATTGAAAGTAGATACAGTTTTAATTCGAAGAAATTAATTACTGATTTTCTTCCAGGTACATTCTTCTTACTTTCTTAAAGAGTTCAGAGGAATAAACAAAATTGGTAACAGCTTCATTATCCGTTTTAAAAATTGTTTTTCTGGAACCTTCCCATTCTTTAAGTCCGTCTTTTAAAAAAACTATTTTCTCACCAATTTGCATTACCGAGTTCATATCGTGAGAGTTAATTACCGTTGTGATTTGATATTCTTCAGTGATTTCTTTAATAAGATTATCAATAACTATAGATGTTCGTGGGTCTAAACCAGAATTAGGTTCATCACAAAACAGGTATTTAGGCTTGTTAACAATAGCACGAGCAATAGCTACACGTTTTTGCATACCTCCAGAAGCTTCGCTAGGCATTTTATTATGAGCATCTGAGAGGTTTACACGATTTAAAACAAAATTCACTCTATCTTCCATTTCGCTTTTACTTTGTTTAGTAAACATGCGTAGCGGAAACATAACATTCTGTGCAATTGTCATAGAATCAAACAATGCGCTCCCTTGAAAAACCATACCAATTTCTGAGCGCAATGCCGTACGCTCATCAATACTCAATTTTTTAAAAGCTTTGCCTTCATACATGATGGAGCCACTTTCATAATCAAATAGACCGAGTAGGCATTTTAAAAAAACCGTTTTACCAGAACCACTTTGACCAATGATAAGATTGGTTTTCCCTTTTTCAAAAACTGTTGATATGCCCTTTAAAATATGCGCATCTCCAAAAGATTTATGTAAGTCTTTTACTTCTATCATTAGCCTAATAATAAACTGGTTAGTAAAAAGTTAAGTAAAATAATTACAACACTTGTCCATACAAAAGAAGTGGTACTAGCTTTACCAACCTCTAAGGCGCCTCCTTTCATAAAATAGCCGTAAAAAGAAGGAATTGTAGCTAATACAAAAGCAAATACAATGGTTTTAATGAATGCATAAACCATGTGGAAAACTATAAAATCTGTTCGTACACCTTCTATATAATCTTCTAATGTCCCATAGCCGCCATAAACACAAGCAGCGAGTCCACCTAGAATACCCAAAAACATGGCTATCGAAATAACAAACGGATACAACATTAAGGCAATAAATTTTGGAAACACTAAATAATTTATAGCGTTAATGCCCATAACCTCTAAGGCATCAATTTGTTCCGTTACCCGCATAGTACCAATACTTGAGGTGATAAATGATCCAACTTTACCTGCCATAATTATGGAAATAAATGTGGGCGCAAATTCTAATATTATTGACTGGCGTGTTGCAAAGCCTACCAAATATTTAGGAATTAACGGATTACTTATATTTAATGAGGTTTGTATAGCAACAACACCGCCAACAAAAAAGGCTATAAAGGCAACTATACCTAAAGATCCTATAATTAAATCGTCTATATCCTTAAAAATTAAAGTTTTCATTACAGACCATTTGGTTGGTTTGCGAAAAATATCCTTAATCATTAAAAAATATGAGCCAATATTATGAAGGTACTTCATCTAAGATTTTATTAGTGCTAAAGTATAAAAAAAGATAGGTTTATTAATGTTAATTTAAATTAAGATATTCTATAATCCGTATTTTTGCAGTCAAATTGAAAGGCTTATTTTATTATGAAAAAATTTTATGTATTAATTCTTATAGTACTGGCTTTTACATCTTGTAAATCACAATCGATCAACTCTAATACCATACAACCATCTCATACTGAAATTACAGAAAATAAGCCTAAACTTATTGTTGGGATCGTTGTAGATCAGATGCGATATGATTATCTAACACGATTTGAAACTAAGTTTGGCGAAGGCGGTTTTAAGCGTATGATGCGACAAGGTTTTAATTGTAAAAACAATCATTTTAACTATGTACCCACCTATACTGGACCTGGTCATGCGTCAGTATTTAGCGGAACAACTCCAAAATATCATGGTGTAATCAGTAATAACTGGTACGATAAAGAAACCAATGAAATTGTCTACTGTGCTGGTGATGACACCGTTAATTCAGTGGGTACAGAGAGTGCTGCAGGGCAGATGTCTCCTCATAGAATGTTAGTAACAACCTTTTGTGATGAAAATAGGTTGTTTACCCAACTTAAAGGTAAAACAATTGGTATTTCTCTTAAAGATCGCGGTGCTATTTTGCCAGCGGGTCATACAGCCAATGCTGCATACTGGTTTCATGGTGTGGACGAAGGCGCTTGGATTTCTAGCACTTTTTATATGAATGAATTACCAGAATGGGTAAAAGCGTTTAATATATCTGAAAAAGCTGAGTCTTACCTCAAGGTTTGGAATACATTATATGATATTTCAACTTATTCGGAAAGTGGCGCTGATGAAAATAGGTTCGAAGGCGGGTTTCAAGGCAAAGAGAAAGCTGTATTTCCATACGACTTAGCGGAGTTAAGCAAAGACAATCGCGGTTTCGATATTCTCAAGGCTACACCTTTTGGCAATAGTCTTACAGTTGATTTTTCCATGGAAGCCATTAAGGCTGAAAATTTAGGTCAAGATGATTTTACTGATGTGCTTACCGTTAGTTTTTCTGCTACAGATTATGTGGGTCATAACTTTGGTGTAAACTCTAAAGAAGTACAAGACACTTATATTAGGTTAGATAAAGACTTAGAACGTTTTTTTAATTTCTTAGACGAAACGGTAGGTGAGGGTAGCTATACTGTATTTTTAACTTCGGATCATGGCGCTGTAAATGTTCCTTCCTATTTAAATTCCGTTAATATTCCTTCAGGGTATGTGGATAACAACTTAAGAAAAGAGAAATTTCAGGAATTTTTGATTTCTATCTACGGTACCACTGAGATTGTTGAAAATATTAGCAACAATCAAATTTTTATCAATAAAGAAAAAGTTGAAGAATTAGGTCTTAATATTCGAGAAGTTCAGGAGGCCATTGCAAATGAGCAAATTAAATATAAAAACATTGCTAAAGTTTATACTGCCGCAACTATGAACTCAGCTAACTTTTCACAGGGTATTGAGGCTTTGTTACAGAATGGATATAACCAAAAGCGTTCTGGAGACGTTATTTTAGTAGATGATGTGGCCTATATATCTTATGGTATAACCGGTTCTACGCATGGTAGTGCTTTAAACTACGATACACATGTACCATTATTGTTTTTTGGGAATGGTATAAAACATGGTGAAACATATGAAAAAACAGTAATACCTGATATTGCACCAACAATTTCAGCCTTACTGGGTATAAGTTTTCCTAATAGTAACACCGGCAAACCCTTAGGGTTTATTATTGATTAGAAAAATTTACGGACTACACCTTTCCAGCGTAGATTTCTTATAAATTGACCTTCTTCTTGGGAGACTAAGTAGTCTACGTTATTAGATTTCGCTTTAAAATAACCAGTCATATAATCTTTAAATAAGATAAAGCTTCTTTTTTTTAAGGCTAATTTTAGAGCTGAAATTAAAGTAATCCAAAAGCCATAACGCATTTTATACATGGCCTCACCCTGTAAGTATTTAGAGCCCTTGTTATAGGATTTTCCTGTTGGTTTAAGGTGTTTAACATGCAAGGTTGGATCGGTTAAAATGTCCCATCCATGATATTTTGCAAGGAGCTCATCTATTGTATCCCATCCCATTGAAGCTTTTAATTGGCCTATTTGATTAAAACAATCCTTTCGGTAGGCCTTTAATGCACCACGTATATGGTCTTTGTTAGTTAGGTTCTCTAAAACCCATTGTTCGTTTTTTTTGATATAGCAAAACCCAGACGCCATCCCTAGCTTGTTATTGGCTTTAAAATGTTCTGCCAAAACTTCTAAGTAGTTTGTAGGAAAGATAAGATCTGCATCATATTTACAGATCACATCATAGTCATTATCAAGCGTTTTTAAACCTTTATTAAAAGCATTAATAATTTTCGAACCTGGTAAATGTTTATTTGAAGATTTAAAACTTAATACCGAAACCCATTCATGTTTTTTAGCGTAATCTTCGCTAATAATTTTGGTATTATCGGTAGAATTATCATTGACAACCACCACTTTTTTTGGAAGTAAAGTCTGTTTTGATAAAGATTCTAAAGTTTTACCGATAAAAAGTTCTTCATTATGAGCAGGAATAACAATATAAAAGTTCAAAATTGAAATAAGATTTATTCAAAGTTAAGCGCTTTCGGCATATACAATATAATATCTTTTTGTGAATCGTCTTAATAATGGTCTGATTCCAATTTTATTCACCGGATTAGTCCATTTTTGTCGGTCCTTGATAACCCAGCCTGTTTTCTCTAATAACCAATCTAGCTGCCAGTCCTCAAATTCGTGATAATGCCTGTCTCGTTTATCGGTTTTGCTTCTATAAGCAGCGGCAAACCATAATCTTAACGGTACACTAATCACAAGTTTTTGGGCCTTTATTGATTTTAGGACCTGATAAGGCGATAACAAATGTTCAAAAATCTCGAATGCAGTAACGACGTCGGCCGTTGAGGTTGCAACGGCATTTTGATTTTCATCCAGATCCTCGCCAGTTGTATTGGTAACCTTATAACCTTCGGAAATCATAATTTCAGAAAATGGATTTTTTACGCCCAGATCCAATATAGATTCTGATTTTTTAATATGCTTGTTTAAAAATTGAAGAGTATATCTAAAACGTTTATTAGGAAAGGTGTTTTCGTACATATTAGTTTTACAAGAAATTGATAATCTGTAAATTTACTGCTGGTACACTATAGCATTAATATTCATGCCAGCTCCAACACTTGCAAAAATAATTATATCCCCTTTATTAATTTCTTGATTATCCAGTTCACCTTTTAAAATCATATCATATAAGGTAGGTACTGTTGCAACGCTAGAATTACCCAGACGATTTATCGTCATAGGCATAATTAGTTCTGGCACGTCCTGCTTGTGCAGTTTATAGAGTCGCTTGACAATGGCTTCATCCATTTTTTCATTGGCCTGATGAATCAGAATCTTTTTTACATCTGAAATAGAGACACCCGCTTTCTCTATAGTCTCTTTTATGGCTAGTGGCACATTTGTTAAGGCAAATTCATAAATCTTACGTCCGTACATTTTGATATAACGACGTTTATCGCTTATGTCTGGATGATTGGTTTCGCCAAAATAAATAAAGTGAGCTTCATCAAGTGCAAAGGTTGCACTTTCATGAGCAATTATCCCCCCTTTTTCGCTAGTTTCTTCAATGATTACTGCGCCAGCACCATCACTATATATCATTGAGTCTCGGTCGTGCTCGTCGATAACTCTGGAGAGTGTTTCAGATCCAATTACCAAGCAACGTTTAGCTAAGCCTGAACTTATAAATGCTTTGGCCTGTATAACGCCTTCAACCCAACCTGGACATCCAAAAAGTAAGTCATAGCCTACACATTTTGGATTTTTAATTTTTAATAAATGTTTTACACGAGACGCAATGCTTGGTACTGTATCGCTTTGATTCGTATCATATTTTATATCGCCATAATTATGAGCGACAATAATGTAGTCTAAACTTTCTTTATCAATTTGAGCATCATTGATTGCGCGTTCTGCGGCAAAAAAGGCAATATCAGAGTTAGTTAATTCCGTTTTTATATATCGTCGTTCCTGAATACCAGTTATTGCTTTAAATTTCTCTACAATAACTTCATTTGGGCTATTTATAGTGGAGCCATCGGCATTTAAGAATTCATGATTGTAAAAATCTTCATTCTTTTCTATATTACTCGGTATATAACTTCCCGTTCCTGTGATCTTAATCGACATAGTTATTTAATTTCAGTATTACGAATCTAATTAATATTGTAGAAAATTCAATAGGTTACCTATCTAAAATTTCAATTTTTAAGGAATTCGTAATTAATAGCTAAATAATTACAATAACTTTAATTATTAAAATATTAATTAGCTTCCATATAGGCTTCCATCGGAGCACAACTACACATAAGATTTCTATCGCCGTAAGCTTCGTCGACACGTCTTACCGATGGCCAAAACTTATTATCTAGGAGATAATCCAAAGGAAAAGCAGCTTTTTCTCTGGTATAAGGCAATAACCACTCATTGGATGTAAGCATTGCCATTGTATGAGGTGCGTTTTTAAGTATATTATTTGGCTCATCGTTAGAAACAGTATCTATCTCTTTACGTATTGATATCATGGCATCACAAAATCGATCCATTTCTACTTTACTTTCGCTTTCAGTCGGCTCAATCATCATTGTGCCTGCAACTGGAAAAGATACTGTTGGGGCATGGAAACCATAATCCATTAGTCGCTTGGCAATATCAGTCACTTCTATGCCATTTGTTTTAAAATCGCGACAGTCTATAATCATTTCGTGAGCTGCTCTACCATTTTCACCAGTGTATAAAGTCGGGTAGAAACCTTCTAAACGCTCTTTGATATAATTAGCATTTAAAATAGCAACTTCAGTAGCTTTTTTCAGACCTTTAGCACCAAGCATTTTTATAT
>JABDKL010000154.1 GCA_013002225.1 Winogradskyella sp. | reverse complement strand
TAATTAACATCATTTCCAATAAAGTCCATTAGCTCAAATGGGCCCATTCTGAAGCCACCAACAGATTTCATAGCAGCGTCTATAGTCGCAAAATCAGCAATACCCTCCTCGTAAACACGTAAAGCCTCACCATAAAATGGCCTTGCAACTCTATTGACAATAAAGCCAGGTGTATCCTTTGCTACGGCAACTACTTTCTTCCAGTCTTTAATCGTTTTTACTGATTTATCTAAAACTTCTTTTGATGTCTGAATTGCAGGTATAACTTCAACCAACTTCATTAAAGGTGCTGGATTGAAAAAATGAATACCGACACAACGTTCTGGCCTTTCTAAAGATGCTGCTATCGATGCAATTGATAAACTCGATGTATTTGAAGCTATGATACAATCGTCTGAAACATAAGTTTCTAGTTCTGAAAACACCTTCTTTTTTATATTAAGATTTTCTACGATAGCCTCAATTGTTAAGTCAGAATCACTCAAATCTTTTAAATTATCCACGTATGAGATATTACTTTGGATTCGATTTTTTTCTTCAGTATTGATTCTGCCTTTTTCTATAAGACGTAATAGTATTTTTTCTAAGGCAGATTTAGCCTTACCCAAGGCTTCCTGATTTGTGTCATATAGCTTCACCGTACAATCTGCAGTTGCAGCTACTTGAGCTATTCCGCTCCCCATTGTTCCGCTTCCTATTATTCCTACGTTCATAGTTTTATTTTAAAATGGTAGATTCTTTAAATCAACATTTCCTCCGGATAAAATTATTCCGACATTTTTATTCTTAAATTCGTCTTTATATTTTAATACCGCAGCAAACGGTACAGCACATGAAGGTTCTGTAATAATTTTCATTCGTTCCCAGATTAATTTCATGGCTTCCACAATTTCATTTTCCTCTACTCGGATGATCTTATCCACATACTTCTGTATAATCGGAAAATTTCGATCTCCTAAATGTGTTCGCAGTCCATCCGCTATTGTATCAGTCTTTTCGTTAGTTTCAATTTTACCTGAAATTAAAGAGCGGTACGCATCGTCTGCCTCCATAGGCTCTCCGCCTATAACTATACAATTATCTGAAAAATAATGCGCCGCCAAGGCAGTTCCTGCAATAAGACCTCCTCCACCCACTGGTGTTAAAATTATGTCTAAATTAGGTTGCTCCTCCAACAATTCAATTGCCGCAGTACTATTTCCAAAAATGACTTCGTCCTGATTTGATGGATGTAAAAACGTGGCACCATATTCATCTTTCACCTTTTTAGCAGTCGCTTCTCTGGCTTGTAGTGTAGAATCACATTCTATAATATGTCCCTCGTATGTTTTTACAGCATCCTTTTTAACCTGTGGTGCATTTTTTGGCATTACTATATAGGCTTTCACACCTAACTTTTGAGCAGCTAACGACACGGCTTGGGCAAAATTTCCCGAGGAATGCGTAACAACTCCACATAGTCTTTCTTCATCTGAAAGTGCTAGAATAGCATTGGCAGCACCTCGCATCTTAAACGCACCCATCTTTTGAAAATTCTCACATTTAAAATACAAGTTACACCCAGCTTTTACATTAAGCAACTGTGAGGTTAATACAGGTGTGTTATGAATAAGTGGTTTTATTCTGTTGTGAACTTGTATGAGAGTTTCTTTATTCAAGGATTTTCTAATTGCCTTTAAAGTTTGGTTTACGTTTTTCTATAAATGCACTAACACCTTCTTTATAATCGTTAGTACCAGCAGCTTCGATCTGTAATTTAGATTCTAAGGCTAACTGCTCCTCCAAGGTATTGGTCATAGATTTGTTGAACAACTCTTTAATTAATCCTAAGGCTTTTGTTGGCATATTTGCCAGCTTATCCGACAATTGATTTATGGTTTCTTGAAATTCATCCACTGAAACTGATTTATAAATCATTCCCATTTTTTCTGCCTCTTCAGCCGATATTTTATCTCCCAACATGGCTAAAGCTTGTGCTTTTTGAAACCCAATTAATCTAGGCAGAAAATAAGTCCCAGCACTGTCTGGCACTAAACCTATTAAACTAAATGCCTGAATAAAACTCACTTTCTCATGAGCCACCACAATATCACACGCTAAAGCAATGTTAGCTCCTGCACCAGCAGCTACGCCGTTAATAGCACCAATAATTGGTTTTTTTATAGATCGTAATCGTGTAATAACTGGGTTGTAATGTTCTTCTAATATTTTTTTGAATCCAGGATTTAAATCTGGATCGGTCACTTCTTTTAAATCTTGCCCAGCACAAAATGCTTTTCCGTTTCCTGTAAGGATTATTGCTCTTACGTCTGAATTTGACTCACAATCATCTAATACAGATTGAAGCCTTAAAGCCATTTCCCGATTAAAACTATTAAAGACTTCTGGCCTGTTTAGTGTAATCGTTGCTACTTTGTTTTCTATGTTGAGTTGTATACTACTGCTCATGTTTTTTTATTGTGGATTCCTGCCTGCGCAGGAATGGCAAAACTTTATTCTTATTTAACACCCTTAAAGTTCCCTCAAGGGGACAATCCCTAAATTTTCATTTTAAACATTTAAAATAATCAAATGGTTCCTGGCAATCTTCACATTGAAATTGTGCTTTACATGCTGTAGAACCAAACTGACTTACTAATCTCGTGTTGGTTGAACCACAATTGGTACACTTAACAATGCGTTTACCATTTAATAATACATCCTTATCTGCCTCGG
>JABDKL010000149.1 GCA_013002225.1 Winogradskyella sp. | reverse complement strand
TGGTACTCTTGGCCCTGTATATGGCCATCAATGGCGTAAGTGGAAGATAGCAGATGGTGCATACACAAGATATGCAGATCAATTGTATAATTTAGTTAAAAACATTAAAGAGAATCCTAGCTCAAGAAGATTATTAGTTAGTGCGTGGAATGCTTCTGAATTAGATAATATGGCATTGCCTCCTTGTCATTATGCTTTTCAAGTATATATAAATAACGGCAAGATGGATTTAATGTGGGTTCAAAGATCTGCCGATGTGTTTTTAGGATTGCCCTACGATATAGCTATGTATGGTTTATTATTAGAATTATTATGTAAAGAAACAGAATATATTCCCGGTAAACTTATAGCTCAATTAGGTGATTGTCACATATACAATAATCATATTGATGCTGCAACCTGTTATATGTACAGAAGAGAATCAAATAACTTACCCGAATTAAAATTAAATGAGGGTATTAAAATAATAGATGATAAATTACATATACCAAATAAAGAATCTATTAAAATATTAAACTATAACCCTTTGCCAGCAATACCGGCAAAATTAAACGTTGGAAAATAATGTATTATTTATATCATATTCCAGGTAAAAAAATCGGCGTTACACGTAATCTTAATAGAAGGGTTACGCAAACGCAGGGTTATAAACCTACTGAATACGAAGTTTTAGATCAGTCTGCCGATATAGATTATATATCTCAGAAGGAACTAGAACTTCAAAAGTCTTATGGCTATAAAGTAGATATTAAACCTTATAAAAATTTATTTAAAATGAAAGTAAACGTAACCGACCAAACCACAACATTCCCTGTACCAGTTGCTAAAGTTAAAGGCAGATTGATGGATCAGATTGGAATGACATGGACAACCAGCTTTGGTAAAATATTATTGGATGTTGAAACAGCACAATGGATTGCATCTAATGCACATACGTCCATGTTTAATAGCGATAGAAGCTATGTATATAATAAAGCATTATGGGAATTTTATTGTTCACATAACAGCTTAGAATCATTAAACATTGATGCTGAACAAAACATATTTGATAGTATTAGAACTTGGGCCAAAGTAAGAGGCTTATATGAAAAGGGTGATGAAAACACTCAATATGTAAAACTTCAAGAAGAAGCTGGCGAGTTAGCTAAAGCTTTATTAAAGAATGACCAACCTGAAGTTGTCGATGCTATCGGCGATATAATAGTTGTTCTTACTAACTTAGCACATTTAAGGGGTGTTAAGATTGAAGATTGTATTGACTCAGCTTATAATGTTATTAGCAAGAGAACAGGAAAAATGATTAACGGAACATTTGTGAAAGATGAGCTGTAAATGTAAATTCAGAGACCCTGTTGTTGAAAGAGTCGTAGACAAGTTCAAACAACGATCAGATGTAGGTTATAAAAAATATGGCGTTACACTTGATGAAGACCCCTCTAAAATGGTTGACTGGCTTAATCATTTACAAGAAGAGTTGATGGATGCTGTATTGTATTTACAAAAAGCTAAAGAAACTTATGAGAAAGAAAAGAGTATATAAAAGAAAGAGAGGTCCTGTTGTAGCTAAAAAAGTTATTTACGATGGGATCCACTTCGCTTCCGGTTTAGAAAAATATATGTATAAAGCTTTAAAGCAAGCTAATATAAGGGCTAAATACGAAGGCGAAACTTTTGTATTAATAAATGGTTTTCATTTTGAAAACAAAGTATACGAAAGACAGTCTAATAGTAAAGGCATATTTAAAAATAGAGGTTGTAAAAGAATACTGCCAATTAAATATACGCCAGACTTTATAGGAGAAGACTTTATAATAGAAACTAAAGGTAGACCTAATGAATCGTTTCCAATACGTTGGAAATTATTTAAACATTTAATGACAAAACAATTTCCAGGTTACACTTTATATAAACCACAAAATCAAAAAGAATGCGATCAGGTAATAGAATTAATAAAAACGCCGGAAAGCATTTAGCTCGAAGGAAATATAAAGAACGTAAAATAGACACGTACATTAAATGGTCAGTAAACAAAAGAGGCTATTTAAAATGGAAAGATCTTATAATGATACATGAACAATATAATATAAAATGTTATGGATGATAAAGAAGAACCATCGGGAACATGGAGTATGGCATTAGGCACATACCCCGGAGTACTATTTGGGGCTAGAACTTATGAAGGCCCAACACACACACAACACGTATTTTATCTACCCTTTGT
>JABDKL010000121.1 GCA_013002225.1 Winogradskyella sp. | reverse complement strand
CTGCTCTTCTGAGGTAAGAGCTTTGCCTTCCGTCTTTTTTTGATACAAATTAAACCTACCGAAACCAGTTGGCTTAAAGACAACTATGGGCATGGCTTCTTTTTCATCACAGAAGTTTATAATTTTTAATATTTTTTCTAAAGCTCCATCAAATTGATGTTCTATTTCTTTACCTTCAACAGAATAGTCTAAAACGGAACTAACTTTATGTGCGTACAATTTATCAATAACAGGCAAACAGTCTTCTTCATTAACACCACCGCAAAAGTGATCAAAAACTGTAGAACGTATAAGACCTTCTACTGGTAGGTTGGCTTTTAATGCAAAATTTGTAGCTGCAGTACCAATTCTAACTAGCGGCTGTACCGAAATCATTTTAAATAAAAAGTAAGCACGCTCTAGTTCTGAATCTGACTTTAATGCAAAAGCAGTTTCAGTATTTTCAAAAAGGTTTTGGTTTATCATTCGAGATATTTAATTTTACAAATATATTTATTCTTAGTATCACTTTTTTATTGAAAACTAACTATTTTCACGTCCTATCTTAGGCACAAATAATGAAATCTATCTCCACCAAAAACTCCGTTGTTTATTTTAATACTGACGTGTACTCAAAACTAAATGAGTACATTAAAAACACTTACCCTTCTAAAATTTTCATTTTAGTCGATACAAACACACACGATTATTGTTTGCCACAGTTTTTATCTAACTTGAAATCGGAAGAAATTATCGTAGAAATTATGGAAATTCCCGAAGGTGAAGATCATAAATCTATTGATATCTGTACCGGAGTTTGGGAAGCACTCTCCCAATACAATGCCGACAGAAAAAGTTTAATAATAAACTTAGGTGGAGGCGTCGTTACTGATTTAGGAGGTTTCGTAGCGTCAACTTTTATGCGTGGCATAAATTATATTAATATACCTACATCACTCTTAGCTATGGTAGATGCATCAATAGGTGGTAAAACAGGTGTTGATTTAGGAGCATTGAAAAATCAAATCGGAATCATAAATGAAGGAAAGATGGTTGGTATTGATGTTGACTTTTTAAGTACCTTACCGCAAAATCAAATGGTTTCTGGTTTTGCAGAAATGTTAAAGCATGGTTTAATTTACAGTAAGACTTATTGGGATAAAATAACAAATCTTGAAGCATTGGATGTTTCGGATTTAGACCTATTAATTTATGAATCGGTAGTCATAAAAAACGAAATTGTTTCTAATGATCCAACCGAACAAGGACTAAGAAAAATTTTAAATTTTGGCCATACTTTAGGGCATGCTATTGAAAGTTATTGCTTAGAAAATGCAGATAGAACACCTCTATTACATGGTGAGGCTATTGCTATAGGTATGATTTTAGAAGCCTATTTATCGTATCGAATATGCAACCTTTCAGAAAAGGATTTAAACCACATTAAAGCTTCGATATTTAATACCTTTGAAAGAACTTATTTTAATAGTAATGACATAAACGCGATAATCGACCTATTGCAATATGATAAAAAGAATAGCCACGGTGTGGTTAAATTTGTTTTGTTAGAATCAATAGGAAAAGCAAAAATCGATTGTATTGCCAATAATGACATTATTTTAGAGGCTTTCAATTATTACAAATCTTAAAGATAGCGTTCTCTTATTATTTTATTATGATGGTTTTCATGTCCAGTAATGATATAACCTAAAGCGCGTACAGAGACTTTGTCATTACTTGCAATACCTGTTTCGAGCAATGTTTCTTTATTAAAGCTTTCAAATAAGGCAATCGTAGCTAACCTCACAGCTTTATATTCGTCAAGAATATTAATTAAAGACCGGTCAACAACTGTAGCATTAAAAACATAATCATCTTGATCAAATCCTGCAAGTGGTGTCTTATCCTTTCTTGCGATTCTCAAAGCCCGATAAGCAAAAATTCGCTCAGTATCTATTAAATGTATAAGTATTTGTTTTATAGTCCATTTACCGTCACTATAAGCATAGTTATGTTTGTTTTTAGGAATGTTTGAGTAAAATGAGAATACCGTAACTAAATTTTTATTTAATCCTTCAACAATATTAGTATCAGCAGCATTGTTTATATATTGTGCATAATAAGGATTAAATTCATCAGGATTGAGAATTGTCGATAGCATATTTCTATTAAAAAAGAAACCCTTAGTTAATTTACTATAACTAAGGGTTTATATTATTTTTCTATGCGTCCTATAGTTCGTTAAATATAGTGTGCATTAATCGCTTCTTATCATTTATACTTTCTTCCAACGAAATCATTGTTTCTGTTC